>JBBRUE010000760.1:0-3978 GCA_038248085.1 Myxococcales bacterium
TGGACGCTGTCGTTGCCGCGCGGGCTGCGGCTGGCGGTGGTGAAGCAGCCGCGAGTGCTGAAGCTGGTGGAGCGAGCGCTGGTGCGCGCGGTGTGGAGGTGCTTGGGCGCTCTCGGAAAATGGACCGGGTCTGCTCTCCAGAAATGACCCGTCCAACGCGGCGCGAAGCGCCGGGGTCGTGAAGGTCGCGCGAGCGACCTGAGCGGCGGGGGAGTTGTCGTCAGGCCGGAGCGTGCGACTGCTGCGGGATGTGTCGTCGGCCGCGCCCGTGTCGCTTCTGCCGAAAGTGGTTTCGACCTGACGCTCGGGTCGGTGCGCGACAGCGCGCCTGCTCGAAGCCCGAGTGCCAGGCCGAGCGTGAGCGGGTGCAGCAGGAAGCGTGGCGAGCGCGAAACCCCGACTACTCGCGGGCGCGGCGCCTGCTCGCGCTGGAGGCGAGCGAGGACGTGGATCCACCCTCTCCGCCGCGGCCGCTGGACCGACTTCCCTGGGACCTCGCGCAAACGCAGTTCGGCACTCAAGGCACCGAGTTCCTTGGGCAATTCGGTCGAGTCCTCGTCCGGCACGCACAAATGCAGAAGGAGGCTCAAGCCCATGATTCCTCATAGGAATTCGGCCGACATGCCCTGACAGACGGAAAACGCAGTCGAGGCGACAGGCAGGGTGTCGGCCATGGATCTCGAGCTGCATCAGGTGGAGCTTCGGTACGCGGCGCTGCGCCGACGCGACACGAAGCGCGAGCGGGCGCTGCTCGCTTCGCTCACCGACGTGGGCCAGCAGTCAGCCGTGGTGGTGGTGCGTGAAGCCGCGGGCGCGTGGGTGCTGATCGACGGCTACAAGCGCGTGCGCGCGCTGAAGCGGCTGCACCGCGACACTGTCGCGGCCGTCGAGTGGGCGCTCACCGAGGTCGAGGCGCTGCTGCTGACACGGCTGATGCGCACGGCCGAGGGCGACAGCGCGCTCGAGCAGGGCTGGCTGCTGCGCGAACTGCACGAGCGCTTCGCGCTCAGCTGCGGCGAGCTGGCGCGGCGCTTCGACAAGAGCGAGAGCTGGGTGAGTCGTCGGCTCGCCCTCGTGAGTGAGCTGCCAGAGCCTGTACAGGAATTGGTGCGCAGCGGAGGGCTGCCAGCGCACGCAGCGATGAAGCACCTGGTGCCCTTGGCGCGGGCCAAGACGCCAGACTGGCAGGCGCTCGCCGCCGCGGTCGCGGCGCACGGCCTGTCGAGCCGCCAGGTGGGCGTGCTGACGACGACGTGGGCAGCGGCGACGCCCGAAGGGCGCGCGCTCATCCTCGCCGACCCACACCTCGCGCTGCGCGCCGAGGAGCAGTCGCGCAAACCGAAGGACAAGAATCCCGTCGAGCGGCTGCTCAACGACGTCGCTGCGGTGGGTGCGATCGCCCGTCGCGCGAGGACGCTGGCGAAGCAGGAGGCGCAGCGCGCCTCGCGGTGGTGCTTCACCGCGGAGCTCCAGCGCGCGGCCACTGCGTCGGAAGCCGATGCGGGTGCCCTGTTCGAGACGCTGCGAGCCGAGGTGTCCGATGTTGGATGAAGGACTGCGGGCCGCCATCCTCGCGCTCCACCAGAAGGGCGTCGGCGTGCGCACCATCGCGCGCACGATGAAGCTGTCGCGCGGCGCAGTGCGCGACGTCGTGCGCGCGGGCACGCCCGCCGCACCCCGCCTCGAGCGCAACGAGAAGGCCGAGCCGCACGAGGCCGACATCCGCGAGCTGCACCAGCGCTGCCGGGGCAACCTGGTGCGGGTCTACGAGGAGCTGCTGTTGCGCGGGGCGACGCTCTCGTACCAGGCCCTCACCGGCTACTGCCGTCGGCACGGCATCGGCTTCGAGCCGCCGAAGCCCGCAGGCCGCTACGTTTTCGAGCCTGGGCAGGAGATGCAGCACGACACCTCGCCCCACGTCATGAGCATCGGCGGCGTCGAGCGGCGCGTGCAGACGGCGTCCGTCGTCCTCGCGTATTCGCGGATGCGCTTCATGCAGGTGTACCCGAGCTTCAACCGCTTCACCTGCAAGGTCTTCCTCGACGAGGCGGTGTCCTTCTTCGGCGGCGCGTGCCGCCGATGCATGGTGGACAACACGCACGTCATCGTCCTGAAGGGCACGGGCGCGAACATGGTGCCAGTCCCGGAGATGGAGGCCTTCGGCGAGCGCTACGGCTTCACCTTCGTCGCGCACGAGAAGGGCGACGCCAATCGCTCGGCCCACGTCGAGCGAGGCTTCGACCACATCGAGCGGAACTTCATCCCGGGCCGCGCCTTCACCGACTTCGCGCACGCCAACCGCGAGGCGCGGGAATGGTGCGAGCGCATTAACCGCAAGCAGCGCAGGGCGCTGCAGGCCAGCGCCCTCGAATTCTTCGCGAAGGAGCAGCCGCACCTCGTGCCGCGCCCGGAGTGGGTGCCTGACGTGTACGTGCTGCACCACCGCGTGGTGGACATCGAGGGCTTCGTCCACGTGGAGGGGCACATCTACTCGGTGCCCTGGCGACTCATCGGCCGGCAGGTGGAGGTGCGCGAGACGAAGGACAGGGTCGACGTCTACGACGGGCCGCGGCTCGTCGCGGAGCACCCGCGCATCTTCGCCTTCGAGAAGACCCGGAGGACGGACCCGACGCACCGGCCACCGAAGGGCGAGGCCGCGCGGCTCTCGAAACAGCCCACGCCCGACGAAGCAGAACTGCTGCGCAGCGAGGTGCCACTGCCCGACTTCACCAGGGCGGTGAAGGAGCGCGCCTCGTCCCGCTGGCCGACGGTGCTGCGGCGCCTGGCGCAAATGCACCGCGACTACCCGCGCAAACCCTTCCTCGCCGCGGTGACGTCAGCGTCCCACTACGGCCTCTTCGACCTCGACCGGCTGGAGCGCATGGTGCTCCGGAACATCGCCACCGAGTACTTCGTCGCGCCGGCCGACCGAGGGACTCCAGACGAGGAACCTGATGAAGGATGAGCTTGAGCAACTGCTGAAGAGTCTCCACCTGCGACGCGTCGCCGAGCTCTTCGAGGAAGAGTCGAAGCGCGCCGAAAAACAGAAACCAACCTACGAGGAATTCTGCACGCGCCTGCTGCGCGCGCAGTGGCAACGCAACCAAGAGACCTCGCTGGCCTACCGCATCAAGCAAGCCCGGATGCCCGAGCAGTGGAGCCTCGAGACGTTTCCCTTCAAGCGACAGAAGGGCGTCGACCAACGTCAAATTCGCACCTTCGCCGACCTCGACTTCATCCCGAAGGCGGAGAACATCGTCTTCATGGGCGGCACCGGCGTCGGCAAGACGGGCCTCGCATCCGGCCTGCTGCTCAAGGCGCTGCAGAACGGTCACCGCGGCGTCTTCATGCGCGCGCAGGATCTCTTCGACGAGATGTATGCCTCGCTCGCGGATCGCTCGACGCGGAAGCTGCTCAACCGCCTCGTCAGCGTCGACGTCTTGGTCATCGACGAAATGGGCTACCTGAACCTCAAGCCCGAGCAGACCAACATCTTCTTCAAGCTAATGGAGGAGCGCTACCGCCGCCGGCCCACCATCATCACCACCAACCTCGAGTACGAGGCCTGGGGCACCTTCCTCGGCAACAAGGCGCTTGTCGAGGCCCTGCTCAGCCGGCTTCGCCACCAGTGCCACACGGTGAAGATCGACGGCCCAACGCTTCGTGATTCGACCGGCTGAACGCGATCACCATCGCGCAGAGCTCGAGCCCTCGATCGCACACCGCGACCGGGGGCTTCGTCGTTGCGGGTGCGATCAACGGACGACGGAGGTCGCCTGCGCTCGGCTCCGCCTCGCTCCGGCGGGTGACCGACCGACCGACCCACATGGATCTCAGACGGCGACCCTGATCTCTGCGCGGCCCACTTCTCGAGAGCAGAGGCGGGTCAATTCTGGAGAGCGCTGAAGGCTCACGTGCCTGTGCGCCTGAGCGGTGACCGCGAAGCGTGACCAGTCTGACTGGCGCGACAGCTGAGAA
>JBBRUE010000761.1:0-3968 GCA_038248085.1 Myxococcales bacterium
AGTACGGCTTCTCGCGGAGGTCCTGCATGAGCCGCGCGAGCTGGTCGAAGCCGTCCTTCGTGTACGTGCCGTCGGGTGCCTTCGTCGCGCCGAAGTTTCGCCACTGGTGGCCGTAGACCGGCCCCAGGTCGCCCGCCTGGCGCCCGAAGCGCGCGGTCTGCGCGGCCGTCGCCCACTCGTCCCAGATGGTCACCCCCGCGTCGTGCAGCGGCTGGACCTGCGTCTCGCCGCGCACGAACCACAACAGCTCGTGGATGATCGACTTGAGGTGCACCTTCTTCGTCGTCAGCAGCGGAAACGAGTCGCGGAGATCGAAGCGGAGCTGGCCACCGAACAGCCCGCGCGTGCCGACCCCCGTGCGATCCTTCCGCTCCCGGCCCTTCTCGAGCACTTCCTTCAACAGCCCCAGGTACGCGGCTTCCGACATGGCGGTGAACTACCACACGGGTCGCTGCCATCAGCGGCCCTCATCGCGCGATTTTGACTTTCATTCTCAAAATGAGGTCTAAGTGGGTATGCGGTCGTTCGTGTGTCTCCTGGTGCTCCTCGGCGCTGCGGCCTCTGCCGCGGAGGTGCCGCCGGAGACCTGGCACCGGGTGGTCGGCCTGCTGGAGTACCTCGAGGGCGACTACGGGAATGCCCTGGCCAGCGGCGATGCGGCGGAGCGGGATGAGCAGCGCGGCTTCGCCGACGAGGTGGTGAAGCAACTCGAGACGGCTGGCGCGCCCGGAGCGCCGTACCTCGCGCAAGCGAAGGCGGTGCAGGCGGCCATCGGTGCGGCCCGCCCGGTCGCGGAAGTCGCCCCGCTGTGTGGCGCACTCGCGCGCGCCATCGTCACCGAGCAGGCCCTGGCCCAGGCGCCGAAACGAACGCCTTCGCTGGAAGAGGGACGCACGCACTACGCGGCGAACTGCGCGGGGTGCCACGGGATCACCGGCGCGGCGGACACCGAGATCGCGAAGACCCTCACGCCCCCGCCGGCGAAGTTCCTCGACGCCCAGCGCATGGGCGCGTTGACCCCGTACAAGGTGTTCAACACCTCGACCTTCGGCATCCTCGGCACGGCGATGGTGGGCTTTCCCGAGCTCCCCGAAGACGTGCGGTGGGCCCAGGCGTTCCACGTCTTCACCCTGCGCCAGCCGGCGTGCGATCACCTGCCGCCGCAGGCCACCGTGACGGAGCTCGCGACCTCGACCGACCTGCAGCTCGCAGCGAAGTATGGAGAGGCCGAAGTGGCCTGCCTGCGGCGGGTGATGCCGAAGCGCCTCGAGCCGCTCACGCTCGCCCAGGCCGGCCTCGACGACGCGCTGACCCGCTACGCCAAGGGTGACGTCGACGGCGCGCGGCAGGCGGTGGTCGATGCCTACCTCGACGGCGTCGAGCCGGTCGAGCCGACGCTGCGGGCCCGGGACGCCGAGCTCGTCGGCCAGCTGGAGATGGCCTTCACGCGTTCACGCCTCGCGGCCCAGAGCGGCAAGTACTTCGAGGCCGAGGTCATGCAGACCAAGGTGCTGCTCGGCAAGGCGCAGCTGGGCACGACCGCCTCGAGCTTCTGGTCGGTCTTCCTCGCCGCGATGTTGATCCTCCTGCGCGAGGGCTTCGAGGCGGTGGTGGTGGTGGGCGCGTTGCTCGCGGTGCTGCAGAAGCTCGGGGCGACCGGGCACGCGCGCGTGGTGCACGCCGGGTGGGTGTCTGCGCTCGTCGTCGGGGCGATCGCCTTCGTCTTCGGCCAGGCCTTCTTCGCCGGCGCCAACCGCGAGTGGATGGAGACCCTCGTCGCGCTCGCCGCGGTCGGCTTCCTGCTCTACGCCGCGCTGTGGCTCAACGCGCGCGCCCACGTCAGCGCGTACATGGGCGAGCTGCGCGGGAAGATGGCGGCCGCCCTCGGGGCGGGCAGCAGCGCGGGGCTCTTCTTCATCGCCTTCTCATCGGTGGGCCGCGAGAGCCTCGAGGCGGCGCTCTTCCTCCAGGGCCTGGCGAGCGACTCGCGAACCGGCGCGACGTGGGGCGCGGTGGCCGGGCTGGCGGCGCTGCTGGGGCTGGTGCTCACGGTGCGCACCGTGGGCTTCAAGCTGCCGATGAAGACGCTCTTCACCGCGTCGACGGTGGTGATGGTGGTGACCGCGGTGATGCTGCTCGGCAAGGGGCTCCACGGCCTGCAGGAGCTCGGCGTGCTCCCGCTGGCGCCGGTGCCCTTCGTGAAGCTCGAGGCGCTCGCCGTCTTTCCCGATGCGTGGAGCCTGCTGCCCCAGCTCGGGCTCGCCCTCGCGGCGCTCGCGTGGAAGGCGTGGGAGCGGCATCAGAAGCGGGGTCAGCTCACCACTCGACCAGGCCCCACAGCGACGTGAACTCGTCGGTCCACAAGGGGCCTTCGAGATCCGGGGTCAACGTCGAGGCGTCGTCCTTCGGGACCTCGATGCGCAGCGCCTCGGGGTCCTTCGAGAGCAGCACCCACAACGAGCTGAGCGCCCAGTCCGGCCCGCGGTCGACGTCCACCACCAACGAGTGGAGACCCAGCTCGCGCGCGAGGCGCGCCACCACCGGCAGCAACCTCAGGTAGCGATTCGACACGTGCAACGCGAGCACCGAGCCCTCGGGCTTGAGGTGCGAGAGGTAGAGAAGGAACGCCTCCTTCGTCAGCAGGTGCGTGGGCACCGAGTCCCCGCTGAAGGCGTCGACGATGAAGACGTCGTAGGCGTTGGGGGCCTCGCGCTCGAGCGAGGTGCGGGCGTCACCGAGCACCACCTCGGGCCGGGTCGGCGCATCGGAGAGGAAGGTGAAGAAGCCGCCAGAGCCCTCGGCGATCGACACCACCGACGGGCTGATCTCGTAGAAGCGGAAGGTGTCGCCCGGCTTGACGTAGGCCGCCAGCGTTCCGACGCCGAGCCCGATGGTCCCGACGTGGATCGGCCCGGTGCGCGAGCGCAGCAGCCGCCCCACCCCGCTGGCCGGCGCGAAGTAGGTCGTCGCCAGCCGCCGCTTCGTGGGGTCCGCGAGCTGGGCGCCGTGCAGCACGCGCCCGTGCATCAGCACCAGGCCGCGGGGATCCTTCTCGACGCGCAACACGCCGAAGAAGTCGCGGCGCGTCTCGAGCACCTCGAGGCCGCGCGAGTTGATGCTCCACCCGTAGAAGACGACGAGGATCACCGCGGTCGCCAGCAGCGCCTTGCCCGCGCGCGTCGGGGCCCCGCCGCGCACCACCTCGATGGCCACCCACAGCACCAGCGCCCCGGCGGCGATGGGCAGCTCGTAGAAGTCCTTCAGCACGCGCGGCGCGATGACCGCGACGAGGATCCCGCCCATCGCGCCGCCGACGGAGACCGCCAGGTAGAAGGCCGTGAGGTGCTCCCCGGCCGGCCGTTGCCGCACCAGCTCGCCGTGCGCGGTGACGCACGCCACCGCGAGGAAGCCGAGGTAGCCGACGAGCGCGACGAGGGCCGAGGGCTCCGTCGGGTAGAGCAGCAGGCCCGCGACGAAGAAGCCCATCAGGCACAGCACCGGCAGCGCCCAGGCGCGGCGGTACCAGCGATCGCTGTCGAAAGTGACCACGAAGCTCGCGAGGTAGATCACCAGCGGCAGCACCCAGAGAAACGGAATCGGCGCGATGTCCTGGGTGAGGTGGTTGGTCATCGCCAGCAACAGCGCCGAGGGCAGCGCGGCGAGGGTGATCCACCGGGCGACGGCGCCGGCCGCGAGCTTCGTCTCGTTGGCCGGGTCGCGGGGAATGACCGGCGCCTTCCACGCGAGGGTCGCGCACAGCGCGGCGAAGAGCACGAAGCCACCCGCCCAGGCCCACGAGAGCGTGCGCAGCGGCCAGAGCGGTTCGAAGAACACGGGGAACGCGAGGAGGCCGACCAGCGAGCCCACGTTCGACGCGGCGTAGAGGCGCATCGCGGTGACGGCCGGCACCTTCTGCGACACCCACGCCTGCAGCAGGGGCCCGGTGGACGACAGCGCGAAGTACGGCA
>JBBRUE010000762.1:0-3968 GCA_038248085.1 Myxococcales bacterium
CGTCGAGCGCGGTGTCGCGGCCCGCTACTTTCCCGCGCGCAGTCGCTGGAGCACCGGCTCGAGGCGGAAGTCGCCGTGAAGCGCGGCCGCGAAGAGGTCGCCCCGGGCGTCGAGCCGCGCGCGCATCGCGGCGAAGGTGAAGGCCTTCGGGTCGAGCGCGGGGGTGACCTCGCTCCAGCTCAACGGCGCGGAGACCGGGGCGCCGTCGACCGCGCGCACCGAGTACGGCAGCACCAGCGTCTTGCCCGCGTAGTTCTGCACGCAGTCGAGGTACAGCCGGCCGCGGCGAGGGCCCGTCTCGGCGACGAGGCTGACGAGCTGGGGCTGCAGCTGCGCGACCATGCCGCAGACGCGCTCGGCGAACTCGAAGGCCTCGGCGGTGGAATGACCCGGCCCCAGCGGCACCAGCACGTGTAGCCCCTTCTGCCCGCTGGTCTTCACCACGCTGGGCACCTCGAGCAGCTCGAGCAGCGCCCGCACCGCGAGGGCCACCTCGATGAGCTGCGGCCAGGTGGTGCTGGTGCCGGGGTCGAGATCGATGATTGCCCAGTCGGGGTTCGCCAGGCTCGCTACGCGGGAGGCCCAGCCATGAAAGGTGAGCGCCGCCTGGTTCACCATCCACAGCAGCGCGTCTTCGCTGTCGATGAGGATCCGGCGATCGGCCTCGATGCGCACCGACTTCAGGTAGTCGGGCGCGCGGGGCGGCACGCGGTGTTGAAACCACGTGAAGTCGTCGATGCCGTCGGGCCAGCGCTGCGCGACGATCGGCCGGCCCGCCATGTGGGGCAGCAGCACCGGGGCGATCGCCTGGTACCAGCCGACGAGGTCGTCCTTGGTGAAGCCGTCGCGCGGTGCGCGACCTCGGCAGGCCCCTCAGGGCGAGGCGAAACTCACCACGCGGTTTCGTCCGGCCCGCTCCTCGCGACTGACCTCGCCTTTCAGACGAGCGACGGCACGCTCGCCATCCCCCTCAGCTACACCAGCGAAACCCGGCAGCGGGGCCTGGGCCTGCCCGTCCCACGCGTCGCGTTTCCACACCAGTCGTCGTTCGACGCGCTGGTGACGGTGCCCGCGGGCGCGCTTCGCCCCGACCGCACGATTCGCCTCCCGGCCGACGTGCCCCCGAGCAGGGACCGCCTGGTCCTGGCCGCCAACCGCAACGACTGGCTCGTCGGCAGGGGCGGCCGGCTCGACGCCTATTCGCGAGTCGAGTTTGCGCCCACGCAGGCGCAGGCCCTCGCGCCGCCAGCGCTGTCGCCGCGCCCGATCGCCCGGCTCGAGGTCCGCCCACCGCTCGAGCCGACTTGGAAGCTTCGATGCGAGAAGGCGGAGTACCCCTGCACGTTCTTCGGCTTCGCCCTGCAGCCAGATGGCTCGAGGGTGTTCGCCGGCTCCTACTTCAAGGCGTCGCGACGTCTGGCCGGATCGGGCGCCCTGGCCATCGCGGTTCAGCACGGAGCTCTTCGCTTCGTCGAGCGCGTCCAGCCGTGATGGATATACGCTTGCATCGCATTTGCGATACAAAGAGAGCCATGAAGACTGCCACCCTGCCTTCGTTGCGCGTCGAGCCTGAGCTCCGGAGGGAAGTGGAGCGTCTCCTCGCGCCGGGGGAGAGCCTCTCCACGTTCGTCGAGGACGCCATTCGCAAGAGCGTGGAGATCCGCGCAGCCGATGAGGTGTTCGGCAAGCGCGCGCTCGCGGCACGTGAAGAGAGCCGGAAGACCGGGCGGTACTTCTCGGCCGCTTCGGTGCTCCGAGACCTGAAGACCCAGACCAGAGCCGCACGGCGCCGCCACAAGTGACTCGGCGCTACGACGTCCGGTTCACGGAGGCCGCTCGCGAGGACCTGCTCGAGCTCCACGCCTTCCTCGCGGAGCATTCCATCGACGCGGCACAGTCGGCGATCGGCACCATCGAGCGCGCGCTGACGCTCCTCGAGGAATTTCCCTGGTCGTGTCGCGCCTCGATGGCCATCCCACGCAGCCGGTTTCGTGAGCTCATCATTCCCTTCGGAAAGCGCGGGTACGTGGCGTTGTTCGAAATCGAGCACGACGATGTGGTCACCATTCTCGCCGTGCGGCACCAACGGGAGTCAGACTTCCACTGAGGGCCAGCGAGGCTGCGAGCAAACTGAACGCCGACACCTCCAGCCAGCCCCGTCGGAAGGCCTCGTGCAGCACCGACTTCTCCGGCGCCCGTCGCCGTACGTGCACAGCCGCTCGAGGCCCTGCCTGTCCTGGCCGTGCACCGCAGTGTCGGCGTGCAGCGAGAAGCCCTCCAGCACGGCGAGCCGTCGCGCCCGCTGCGGTGTGCTACGGCGCGTCGATGTTCTCGGACGCAGCCAAACGTGAAGTCGAATGCTCCGTGGTCGTCGTCTCCACCTCGAGCGATGCTCGGTTGGAGACAGTGAAGCGCATCTGCGGGACGTCGCAAGGACGGATGGTCGACGGAGCCTTCGTGATCACTTCCGATCGGAGATTCCTCGGCCAAGGCGTCCGATGCCCTGGCTGACGTTGCTCCCGATCAGTTGGCGCGCTCCGGGGCCAACGCAGACATCGTCATCGCCCTCGACGCCTCGTCTTTGATCTACGCACGGCAGCTGTCCTCCGATCGCTCCGGCACCGTTTGTCTGATGATCGCCGATGAGGCGGGTGGACCACAGTCAGACGGGCCCTGGGAGGTGAAGTGTGAACCAGAGTCCCTCCAACGCCGTTGCCTGGACGAGTTCCTCCTGGGAATCGAGGCGGGGCGAGTTCATCAGGAGGTGCGGCTCACCGACCCATGGACCCGGGATGCCCTCACGGCGACCGCCCGTCTGGACGTGCTCAGCCACCTCCAGACGTGCTGGGGCGAATGCGTTCAGGAGTTCAACCCAACGAGGCTGCCGGCGAGCAGGCCCTATTGGTTTGTCGCCGAGTGTGCGCCCACCCCCGACCGGCCATTCTGGAGCTACGGAACGGTGGGGCTGAGCCTCGCGCCACAGGCGCCGCCCACCCAGGCGGCACGTCTCGAAGTGGTCGCCTATTCTCCTCAACGCGACGCTCGCCTGCCCGGGTATCTCCTCGGGCTTTGCGGGGTGATCGACAGCGCCAGTGCAGATGACCGCCCCGTCAAATCGGGGGACACCATCGAGCTCGCCGGGCCTGGCCTCCAGCGCACGTTCGGCCTCGTGCCTGCTCCCGAAGGCGACTCGTTCCAGGAGTTTCCCGGCGGTGGAGTCTCTGGGTCTGGGATGCTCGCCGAGGGCGCGAAGGTGGCATTTCTGCAGCTGGTTCCTCTCTCCGCGGTCGAGTGCGACGAAGCGCGGGTTTCAGGCGCCGTCGAGGTCGTCGCCCGACTCGGTCGAACCGGTGCCCGGCGAGCGGAGGGCTGGCCAGGCCCCGAGAAGACTCAATCGCGAAAGTGGTGGAAGTTCTGGAGTTGACGCTCGTCGCCCGCCGCCGCCCACTGCGGACCTGTGCCGCATGGTCCGACCGCCACCGTTCGAGGCTGTGTTGATCACCTGTTTCGAAATCACCAACGAAACGACGCACGAGCCCGGTCTTCATGCGGAAGAACTGCTGAGTTCAGCTTCTTTGGTGAATCCGCAACGACAGGACCTCGAGGCGCACGAAGGCCGCGTTGCTGGGGCCTGCACACGAGTCGCTTCTGATGGGGTATGGGCTCGCGCTTCTCATGTCGACCCGCGCGGACCACGCCAGGCGCCTCGAGCTGTCCTCAGTCGAGGATGCAGCGAACCCGAACGCAGTCGGCGTGGAAGTGGCGTTCGCCGCGCTCGAACCGGAATTGGCGAAGCATGTCGGCGGCCGACCACTCGTCCTCGAGGGCGTCGAGCGCGGTGTCGCGGCCCGCTACTTTCCCGCGCGCAGTCGCTGGAGCACCGGCTCGAGGCGGAAGTCGCCGTGAAGCGCGGCCGCGAAGAGGTCGCCCCGGGCGTCGAGCCGCGCGCGCATCGCGGCGAAGGTGAA
>JBBRUE010000763.1:0-3967 GCA_038248085.1 Myxococcales bacterium
CATTGAGGGGGGTTGAGCTCGATGACCAAGCCGTCAAAGGCGATTTCGAGCGGGCCGTCGTACTCTTGCTTGGCTTGCTCGTAGAGCGGCCGCGGGTCGACGTCGTGGCGTGACGAGAGGTGGGTGAGCACCAGGCGCTTGACCTTCGCCTCGTGGGCGACCTTCGCGGCCTCGCGAGCGGTGGAGTGCCGCGTCTCGATGGCGCGCGCCTGCTCGTCGTCGCTGAAGGTCGCCTCGTGAATGAGGAGGTCGGCGCCCCGCGAGGCCTCGACCACCGCCGCGCACGGCCGGGTGTCGCCCGAGATGACCACCCGCCGGCCGGCGCGGGCGACGCCCATCACCTGCGCGGGCTGCACCTCGGTGCCGTCGGCGAGGGTGACGCTCAGCCCCTTCTGGAGCTTGCCGAAGTCGGGCCCCGAGGCCACCCCGAGCTGGGTGGCGGCGGCGGGGTCGAAGCGGCCGGGGCGCACGTCTTCTTCGATCACGTAGCCCAGCGCGTTGACCCGGTGATCGACGCGCACCGCGCGAATGCCGTAGCCCTTGCGCTGGAGGAACTCGCCGCCGCGCAGCTCCTGGATGTCGACCGGGAAGGCGAGCCGCTCGACGCCAAGGTGGATCGCCACGTCGAGCACCTTGCGCGCGGGGAGCGGCCCGTAGAGGGTCAGCGGCTGCTCGCGCCCGCCCATGCCCAGGGTGCGGAGGAACCCGATGATCCCCAGGTAGTGGTCGGCGTGAAAGTGGGTGAAGAACACCGCGTCGACCGAGAAGCCGGTGCCATAGCGGATCATCTGGCGCTGGCTGCCCTCGCCGCAGTCGAAGAGCAGCAGGTCGCCGTCGGCCTTCACCGCGAGCCCCGACACGTTCCGGTGCAACGTCGGCATGGCGGCCGAGGTGCCGAGGAAGGTCAACCGCAGAATGGACATGCCCGAGGAGCTCACAGCGCGACGGCACCTACCACACCTTCGAAACGAAACAGCCGCCCCGGTTTCCCGGAGCGGCTGTCGGTCACGTCCGTCCGCCGGAGCGGAGGGGCTTATGCCTCCTTCACGCCCGTCTCGATGCGCATGCCGTAGAACGACCGGTACACGAACACCGTCGAGATGAGGAAGAACACCGTGGCGAGGGTCACCGTGGTGGGGTTCGCCTTGAACACGTAGATCGCGTGCCCCAGCTTGTCGGTGCCCGACTGGACCTTGCCAAGCTCGTACGCCAGCTCGACGGCCAGCAGACCGAAGAGGGTGGTGAACTTGATGACCGGGTTCAGCGCGACCGACGAGGTGTCCTTGAAGGGGTCTCCGACGGTGTCGCCCACCACGCAGGCCGCGTGCAGGTCGGTGCCCTTGGCCTTGAGCTCGGTCTCGACGAGCTTCTTCGCGTTGTCCCAGGCGCCGCCCGCGTTGGCCATGAACACGGCCTGGTAGAGGCCGCTGATGGCGATCGAGATGAGGTAGCCGATGAAGAAGTACGGCTCGACGCACGCGAAGGCGAGGGTGCTGAAGAAGATGGTGAAGAAGATGTTGATCATGCCGGCCTGCGCGTACTTCGTGCAGATCTCGACGACCTTGCGGGAGTCGGCGACCGAGGCCTTGGTGGCGCCCTCGAGCTTGATGTTCTTCTTGATGAACTCGACCGCGCGGTACGCGCCGGTGGACACCGCCTGCATCGAGGCGCCGGTGAACCAGTAGATCACCGCGCCGCCGAGGATGAGGCCGAGGAGGAAGGGCGCGTGCACCAGCGAGAGGTTCTCGATGCCGACCTGGAGCCCGTTGGTGATCGAGAAGAGGATCGAGAAGATCATCGTCGTCGCCCCGACCACGGCCGTGCCGATGAGCACCGGCTTGGCGGTCGCCTTGAAGGTGTTGCCGGCGCCGTCGTTCTCTTCGAGGAACTGCTTGCCGAGCTCGAAGTTCGGGGTGAAGCCGAAGTCCTTCTTGATCTCTTCCGAGACGTTGGGGACCTGCTCGATGAGCGAGAGCTCGTAGACCGACTGCGCGTTGTCCGTCACCGGACCGTACGAGTCGACCGCGATGGTGACCGGGCCCATGCCGAGGAAGCCGAAGGCCACCAGGCCGAAGGCGAAGACCGGCGAGGGGTCGATGTTGCCCGCGATGGGGAAGAGCACGCCCAGGCCGAGGGTCGACACGCCGTACGCGACGCCCATCAGCATCACCAGGGTCACGCCCAGCCAGTAGGCCGAGAAGTTACCGGCGACGAGGCCGGAGATGACGTTGAGCGAGGGCCCGCCTTCCTTCGACGCGGTGACGACTTCGCGCACGTGGCGCGACTCGGTCGAGGTGAAGACCTTCACCAGCTCGGGGATGATCTCGCCGGCCGCGGTGCCGCAGGTGATGATCGCCGAGAGCTTCCACCACATCTCGCTGTCACCGGCGAGGTTGGGGATGAGGAGCTTCGAGGCGACGAAGGTCACGATGACCGAGAGCACCGAGGTGAGGATCACCAGCTGGGTGAGCGGCGCCTCGAAGTTCATCTTGTCGGCGTTGCCGTAGCGGGCCTTCGCGATGGCGTCGTTGATCACGTACGAGAGGAACGAGGTGACGACCATCATCACGCGCATCACGAAGATCCACACCAGCAGCTGCACCTGCACCGCGGTGTCGTTCGCCGCGAGGAGGATGAAGGTGATGAGCGCGACGCCCGTCACGCCGTAGGTCTCGAAGCCGTCGGCCGAGGGACCGACCGAGTCGCCGGCGTTGTCGCCCACGCAGTCGGCGATCACGCCCGGGTTGCGTGCGTCGTCTTCCTTGATCTTGAAGACGATCTTCATCAGGTCAGACCCGATGTCGGCGATCTTGGTGAAGATGCCGCCGGCGATGCGGAGCACCGAGGCGCCCAGCGACTCACCGACCGCGAAGCCGATGAAGCAGGGGCCCGCGAGGTAGCCGGGCACGAACACGAGGATGGCGAGCATCAGCAGCAGCTCGGTGCTGATCAGCATCATGCCGATCGACATGCCGGCCTTGAGGGGGATGGCGTAGGTGCCGAACGGCTTGCCGGTCAGCGAGCTGAACGCCGCGCGGGAGTTCGCGAAGGTGTTCACCCGGATGCCGTACCAGGCGACGCCGTAGCTGCCGGCGATGCCGACGAGCGAGAACGCGAGGATGATCATCACGCGGACCGGCGTGGGGACCTCGGCGGCCTTGCCCTCGACGTGGGCCATCGAGAAGTACACCGCGATGACCGTGCCGATGAACAGCCACAGCACGATGATGAACTTGCCCTGGGTGATCAGGTACTGCTTGCAGGTCTCGTAGATGAGCTCGGAGATCTCGAGCATCGCCTTGTGCACCGGCAGCGCCTTGAGCTGCATGTACTGCACGAGCCCGAACACCAGCCCGAGCACCGAGACGGCCATGCCGGCCATCAGCAGCGCCTTGCCGTTCACGCCGAGGAACATCTGGGACGCGAGGTCGGGGAGCACCAGGCTCGACTCGTTGGCCATCGCGAGGAGAGGCGTGAGCAGTGCTGCCACACCTGCAAGTCTTGAGAGTTTCATCGGTTTTGGATCCTTGAAAAGAGACGGCGCGCGCATAGCACACAGGCCCCCACCTGCAACGGGTTTCCCCCCCTGCGTCAGGGGCCTGACATGCGCGGGCGCGGGGGGCTCCTTAGCGTTGGTCCATGGCTCACGACGCTGATCAGCTGGTCGACACGCTCACCGGCGTGTTGCGCGACTTTGGCCGCCACGGCTTCGACCTCGAGCGGCAGGACGCGCGCAAGACCCAGGCGCTGTTCGATCACTGGGCGCAGCACCTGCTGACCGGGGTCGCCGCGCCCGGGCAGAAGTCGCCCGCCGGGGGCCCGCGCAGCTACGCCGAGCTCCGGCAGCACTTCCTCGCCCACCGCAAGCAGGAGCAGACCGAGGTCACCCAGGCCCAGGACGCGCTGCGCGACGTGGTGTGGATGTTCGTCACCTCGCTCAACCGCGAGGTCTCGGCCGATCGGCTGG
>JBBRUE010000764.1:0-3958 GCA_038248085.1 Myxococcales bacterium
TCGCCGAGAGCTTCGTGGCGCCGATGCTCAGCGAGCTGTGCCGCCGCCACCCGCTGCTGCGGTTCGAGGTCGACGCGAGCACCCGCCAGGCTGACCTCTCCCGGCGCGAGGCCGACCTCGCGGTCCGCACCATCCGTGCCTCCGGGGGCCCGCTGGTCCGCCAGCTGCTGCTGCGCACGCCGTGGGTGCCGATGGCGACCCCGGAGCTGGTGGCCACCTTCGGCCCACTCCGCAGCTGGGACGACCTGCCGTGGGTCGGCTGGGGCTTCGAGCTCGAGCGGCTGCATGTCGCGCGCTGGCTGGCTGGGCGGGTGAAGCGCGCGCCGCTGCTGCGCACCAACAGCTTCGCGATGCAGGTCAGCGCCGTCCAGCGGGGCCTGGGCGTGATGCTCGCACCGGCACCCTACGCGGCGGTGCACCACCTCGAGCCCCTGCGGCTGTCCCGCAAGCTCGCCGCCGACGCGAAGTCGCTGCCCGTCGACGCGCTGTGGCTCGTCACCCACGAGGCGCTCCGCCGCGTGCCCCGCGTGGCCGCGGTGTGGGACTTCATCGCCGAGCACCTGCGCTGATCGGGCGGGTCAGAACCGGCGCCACAGCGACGCGCGCCGCGTGAAGCCCCGCTCGTCGAACCACTGCAGCGCGGGCTCGAGCGATTGGCCGGACACCAGGGCGAGCGCGACCTCCAGCTGATGGCGCGACACGACGTTCTCTACCGGGAACCTTGCCACCGCCTGGGTGATGACCACTTTCCCCTGCGCAGCCTGCCCCGACCACTTGAGGGCGAGCGCGTACTGGGCGATCACCTCGCCGGGGTCGAGTTCCTCGGTCCACGCGAGGCTGCGCTCCTCGAAGACCTCGATCGCCGCGAGCAGGTCGTTCTTCGCCTTGGTCAAGTCGAGCACGTCGCCGCCCGCCTTGTAGCGGAGCAGCCGCAGCCGCCCGGTGAGCGCGCGGCACTGGGCCATCAGCATGTCCCAGCCGTTCGCGTCGGCGACCTTGCGCGCCTGGGCGATGAGCACTTCGGCCTCGACCAGCCGGCCGCGCGCCAGCTCGACCGACGCCAGCACCAGCGGCGCCTCGGCCTTGCCGGCGTGGTTGCCCATCAACACCGAGAGCTTGGCGTAGGTCGTCTCGCCGACGAACGCGGCGTCGAGCTCGCCCAGCTCGGTCAGCACCAGGTTGAGGTTGTGCAGGGTGATCGCCTCGCGACGGAGCCAACCCGTGCTGCGCGCCAGCTCCAGCGAGCGCTCGAAGGCCTTCTTCGCCGCCAAAAGTTCACCCTGCCCGTAGTGCACGATGCCCCGCGCGTTCCACCCGAGGCAGGCGTCGCGCAGCCGGCCGGCGCGGTCGGCGAGGGCGATGTGCTCCTCGGTGAGGGCCTTCGCGCGGGTGAAGTCGCCGATGCTGGCGGTCGCCACCTCCTCGGCGCGAACGAAGGCGATGGCGTCCTCGTCGGCCGACAGCAGCTCCTGGCTCACGTGGCGCCGCACCAGCGCGCAGGCCTTCATCGCGTCGGGCGCCCGCCCGAGGATCTCGCAGAGGAACCAGCTCCAGTCCTTCGCCCAGCGGATCCACAGGTGGGGCACGGCCGCGCCCTTGAGCTTGCCCAGCCGCTTCTCGAGCTCCCCGAAGGCGCGCTGGGTGTCCTCCTTCTTCACCAGGTACGAGACGCACTCGGCACGCACCATCTCGAGGGCGACCATCGCCTCCTCGACGCTGAGCACGTCCCAGCGGTCGAGCACCCCGCGGTGCTGCGCGGCGAGCACGCGGCCGACCGCCGCGTCGGGCATCGGCTGCGGGAGCACCGGCCCCGGCCGGCCAGCCGTGCCGATGACCGCGATGGCCTCGTCGGGGAGCCCGAGGAAGAGCTTCACCTCGGCGATGCGGCGCAGCAGCACCAGGCGGCGCAGGCCGTGGGCCGCGCGCACCGCGAGCTCGAGCCGGGCGACCGTCTCGGCGCGACCGCCGCGGGTCATCGCGAAGGCCTCGTCCCACAACGACGCGGTGGCCCCGTCGAGCGCGGGAGTCGCCAGCGGCACCAGCACGCCCGCCATGCGCGCGAAGGTGGTGGGGTTGGCCTGCTCGAGCGCCTGCACGGCCCACGCGCCCGCGGCGAGCCGCGCGCCCAGCACCTGGCCCGCCGGCAGCACCGTGGCGAGGGCGGCCGGCATGCGGGGGTCGACGAAGCGGCACACCTCGAGGGGCCCGTCGCGCTCGACGCGCAACACGCCGGCGGTCATCGCGGTGGTGAGCGTGGGAGGCAGCGCCGGGCTGATGGCCGAGAGCGCCGCGACCGGTGCCGCGCCGCCCAGCCCGGCGACGGTGGCGCAGCCGCCGAGCACCTCCTCGCCGAGCGCCCGCACGCGGAACAGCCGCAGCCCGTCGAGGGTGGTCGGCAACTTCGAGAGTTCGGCGCCGTCACGTACTTCCGGCCACAGTCCGAAGGTGAGGCCCGGGTTGCCACCGGCGTGGAGGGTGATCGCCGCGGCCTGCAACGCGCTCGCGCCGGCCTTCATCAGCAGCGCCTCCAACTCGGCAGCGGGCGGCGCCTTGACCTCGAGCCGCCGCCACCGCCCGTCGGCGAGCCAGGCCTCGCGCCGGGAACGAAAGGCGGGGGTGAGGCGAGCGAGCGCGGCGTCATGGGAGACCACCAGCACCAGCGGCACCGGCTCCTCGCGCTGCCCGAGCGCCTCGAGGAACGCGACCCCGTCGTCGTCGGCGAGGTGCGCGTCGTCGAAGGCGATGACGAAGACGCCGGTCTGCGCGCGCTCGACCAGCCAGCGAGCCAGCTCGAGGCTCGCGCCCTCGCGACGGGAGTCTTCATCGAGCCGGGCGGTGCGGAAGTCCGGCCGGCGGATGCCCAGGAGGGACGCGAGGAGTTCGACCGCGACGGCCGCGCGGTCGGGCTCGACGCCCTGCAACGCGGGCGCGGCTGCCAACGCCCGCAGCGCGTCGTCGTCGTCGGTGAAGTCGCCCAACACCGCGCGAAGCGTCTGCGACACCAGCGGCCCGCGACTGACCGCCACGGTGACGCCCTTCAGGCCCGCGAGCAGCCTCGAGCGGCCGACGCCCTCCTGGCCCGCGAGCAGGACGCGCTGCAAGGCGCGCTCGGAAAGCGCGGCGTCGATCACTGGTTTCAGCGGACCGGCCCCGGACATCAGCGGTCACTGTAGCAATGGCTTCGCGAACTGCTGAGTTCTGAGCCGACCGGTGTGTGACGGCGCCTACATCTTCGGCTCGATGGCGAGCGCCCTCAGCGGGGGCCCACCGGGACCGCACGGTGCTGCGGGGCCGGAGGGGCCGGCGCCGCGAACGCGGCCCCCACGTTGAACATCACCTGGAACAGGGCCGGCAGCGCCACGGCGAACTCCGCGTCGGCTCCGCAGTTCCCCATGCAGGACGGCGCGGGGATCGGGGGGGACGCCGGCTCAGTGGTGACGACGACGGAGACCTGGGACTCGGTGCTGACCGCGACCGACTCGAGGCGCGGCGCATACGGCTGCTGCCATTCCGCCGAGGCGCGGAGCTGCCCGTCGCTCGGCTGGGCCCACGCGACGTCGGCGCGGAGGCTCGCCTCGGCCGGCTGGCTCCACTCGGAGGGCGCGGAGACGATGACCCCGGCGTTGCCTCCGCCTGACGTCACCACGCCCCCGCCCATGCCGGCGGCGGGAACACAACCGCTCGGGTTGCCGCCGCAGTTCGCGCCGACCGGGCCGCTCGTCGCCACGACGCCCGCTTCGTTCGTCCCGCCGCAGCTGGCGACGGTGCAGCTCGGCCCGTTTACCAGCGCCACGCCCGACGCGACCGTTCCGCCACAGCTCCCGCCGGTGCAGCTCGATCCCATCGACCCATTCGCGAGCTCCACGCCTGACGCGCCGCCGACGCAGCTTCCGCCGATGCCACTCGACCCCGTCGGCCCATTCGCCAGCACCACGCCGGTCGCGCCGGCACCACCACA
>JBBRUE010000765.1:0-3952 GCA_038248085.1 Myxococcales bacterium
CCACCATCACCAGCGCCAGCGTGACGACCTCGACTGGGGTCGTGCGCCCCACGTGCGAGAACTTCCGGGTCTTCGACACCACGGCCATGGGCGCGCCGGTCCGGGTGAGCGACGACGGAATGTCTGCGCTGTTGCTCACCCAAAGTCACTTCGTGACGGTCGACGTGGCTGGGACCACCGTGGAAACGTTCCGCGACGACGGCTCCAACACGTGCATGGTCAGGACGAACACCGCGCCCAGCGAAGCCAGCGTGGCCCTGACGCTGACCCTCGCGCCCGATCTCAGGTCGCTCGAGGTGACGGTCACGCACAACGCGATGCAACTTCCCGCCACCAACATTCCCGCGCAGTAGCTCGGGTTCGGCGCAGGCTCGACTCGAGTTCCCGGCACCTCAGTCGACGGGAAGCCCGTCGAGGAGCCGCTTCGCCACCTCGGCGACCGACTCACCCCCGAGGATCGCCAGCGGCGAGAGGTTCTTCGTCAGCGACGCGGCGAACTGCTGGTTGCCCAGCGACTTCAACGTCGCGACCAGCTCCGGGTGCAACGCGGCCATCTGTTCCTTGAAGGCCCGGGTGCGCGCCTCGAGCCGCTGGTTGGTCACCGCCACGCGACGCTCCCGCGCCGTACTCTCCGCGGTCGAGGTGATGGCCAGCGACTCCGCCTCGGCGCGCGCCCGGCCCAGGGCCTCGAGCCGCGTCGCCTCACCCTGCGCCTCCACCTTCGTCAACGAGAGGGCGCGCCGCGCGAGCTCGAGCTCGGTCTCGACGCCGAGGGTCTCGCGCTGCGCAGCCCAGATGGCGCGGGCTACCGTCTCGCGCGTCTCTTCGGTCTGCAGCCGCAGGTGTTCCCGCTTGCGCGCGACCTCGCTGGTGATGGCGCTGCGCTGCGCGTCGGTGAGCAACGCCTCGACCGCCTCGTCGAGGATGCGCACGTCGAGCACCTCGCAGTCGTACACCGCCATGCCGTTCTCCCCGAACTCACAACCAATGCGGCGCTCGTCACCCTTCTTCTCGCCGAGCACCGCGCTGCGGAGGATCTCCGCCGACGCCGCGTGGAACCGCTCGATGGGTGAGAGCCGCACCGCCGCGCGCACCAGGCTCCCGAGGTGGTCGCACAGCAGCCCTACGTAGTTCGGCACCGAGAACCAGCGCGCGTCATCGACGCCGTCGTGGTGCACGAAGCTCACCCGGTACGAGAGCCGCACCTCGAGCTCCACGTGGTCCGCCGTGCGCACCCGCACCACGTCGCTGACCTTGTTGCCCTCGACGCGGAGGAAGCAGGTCGAGAGCAGCACCTCGTCGCGCTTGGGCGTGCCGGTGGACAGCGACAACGTCTCGAGCGCCTCGTCGAAGGCCAGCACCCGCACCGCCGGGCCACGCACCACCTCCCGCGTCTGCGTGCCGGTCACCAACACCGCTTCACCGGGAGGCACCACCACCGTCGGCGCCCGCGAGGCGTCGGCGCGCGTGAGCCCCCAGCGCGCGGTGGTCTCGGGGTCGATGACCCGGCTGACCCGCTCGACCAGGGTGGGGTCGGGCAGCAGCGCGAGCGGGCCCTCGACGGTGCGCACGGCGCCGGTGTGGAGGTCGCGCAGGTACACCGCCTCCTTCGCCGCGAGCTGCACGGCGGCGACCTCCCCCAGCACCTCGAGCGCCTCCGAGGGGAAGAAGTAGCCCTCACGCGCGTGCACGAAGAGCTCCTGGCCCGCGGCATAGCGGCCCGGGGGCACCGCCTCGCCTTCCTTCGCCTCGAAGCCCTGCAGCACGCGCACGTGGAGCCCGCGATCGCGCTTGAGCGGCCAGGCGGCGAACACGCGGGTGGCGTTCTTCACCACGAACTCTTCCCACGCCTCGGGGAACACCACGCCCGGCCCGCGCTCGTAGCGCCGGCGCCCCTTCGGCCCGCGCAGCACGCAGTACTGCCCGTCGAGCAGCGTCACCGCGTTGCGCACGTAGCCGCCCTTCTCATCGGGCAGCACCTCGAGGCCGGTGCGGGGAATGAAGAAGCTCACCTCGCTGCCCTTGATGATGCGCTCGGTGCCGATGGCGGCCTTCTCGCCTTCGACCACGTCGTAGACGCGCAGCCGGAGGTACTGGTCTTCGGACAGCTCGTGGCCGACGACGACGCGCGCCTTCTGGCCGGGCCACAACGGGAAGGTCGCGGGGCCGGGCACCACCACGCGGCGGCCGACCAGCAGCTCGACCGCGGAGTTGTTGCCCTTCACCGGTCGGACCGTCGCGTCCTTCGCGGGGTTCTCCAGCACCACGTACTGCGCGCTCGAGGCGGTGACGAAGGGCTGCACGCCGTTGCCGTCGTCGCCGCGCATCGGGATGAAGCGGTCGTTCTTCAGCTCGACCAGCCGCTCGGTGTTCGAGAGGGAAATCTTCGTCGGGCCGACGTACAGCACGATGTCGCCCTTGGTGAGGTCCTGCACGTAGGCGAACTCGTTCGATGCCACGAGGATGTCGCGTTCACGGCTGCTGTCCCGGTCGGCCATGCCGGGCGACAGAGCCAGTCGCATGCCACGCGCAAGGGCGCGGACCGAGGTCGGCGGTGCGCCGTTCTGAAGCGATCCGCGCCAGGGGGACGCGCGCCAAAGCAACCCGACCTTCGACCCCCGGAACAGAGGTCGAAGGTCTTCTCATGCCCGGACTGGGCCGCTTACGGCCAGGTGCCGGTGAAGGACAGGTTGCTCAACGTGAGGCAGCCGGCGTCGGTCGGCTTGTCGGTGGCGAAGTCCCACGCCTCGTAGGTGACGTTGCTGAGCGTGAAGGCGTAGGTCCCGGCGTCGGGGCTCTTGGTCGCGGTGCCCACGGTGAGCGTGCCGGCCTGCGCGAGGAAGTCGCGCTTGCACATCGCGCCCATGCTGTTGCAGCCGAGCGAGATCATGAAGCAGTAGTCGCAGGTCTGGTAGTTCTTCGCGGGAATGGAGACGGCCGCCACGGGCGCGTCGACGTAGAACTCGTTGAAGGAGACGTCGACCCCGCCGTCCGCCGTCTGCTTGGCGAGAGTGGCGAAGTTGAAGGGGGGCGAGGTCGTCGTGCCGGGATCGAACCCGGCCTTGCCCTGGAGGTCGGCCGCGAGGAAGGCCGGCGCGGTGTCGCAGGTGCGTCCCGTGCCGCCACCCGTCGTCCCGCCGCCCGTGCCACCACCCGTGGTGCCGGTGCCGCCGCCCGTGGTGCCGATGCCGCCGCCGGTGCCGGCGTCGGTCTTCGTCATGGGGGTGCCGCAGCTGAAGGCCAGCGCGCCGAGAGAGAGGACCATCGCCGCGAGCGTGAGTTTGTTCGTCATCTGGTTTCCTGTGGCGACCGGCTGGTCGCGTTGGTGGGAGGTGCGCCTTCTACGGGGCGCCCGCCGCCCGCGCAATCGAGGTGCGCGTCCGGTCGGTTGCGACGGCGACTTGACGGTGCAGGTGCACGGACGGCGCGTTGCGGTACACAGGCCTCGCCATGATCTTGCTCGTCGAAGGCCCCCTGGAGTCCGACCACGCCGACAACGATCGCCTCGGCCTGGTCGCCGCGGCGAAGGCGCTGGGCCACCGTGTCCACGTCCTCCCCAGCGAGCACGAGCTCGAGCCCGGCGACGCGCGGATCCCCGGGCTGACCCGCGGCGACTTCGAGTGGGGCCTGCTGTACGGCGACATCCCCACGCCGGAGCGCTACCAGCGGGTGCACGACGAAGCGCGGGCGCTCAACATCACGCTGCTCAACGAGCTCCCGCAGCACCTCGACGCGCAGGAGCTCCACCGCACCGTCAGATTGCTGGACGGGCTCACCGCGCGCACGAGGTGGTGCGCACCCCGGGCGAGGTCGCCGCCGCGCTGACCCGCCTTCCCCCACCGGTGTTCATCAAGAGCACGGTGCACTCGCGCAAGTGGCACGGGTGGAAGGCCTGCGTGGCCGACGACGCGGTGGAGGCCGAGGCCCTGGTGACCAAGCTCCTCGCGATGCC
>JBBRUE010000766.1:0-3946 GCA_038248085.1 Myxococcales bacterium
AGCGCCTCGAAGCAGGCGTAGGCGATGGTCTCGCCGAAGTCGTGGAGCAGGCCCGCGAGGAACGCCTCGCCGGGGTTGAGCTTGCGGCCCTTCGCCAGCTCCTGGCACAGCAGGGCGCTGACGAGGCTCGAGCGCCAGTTCTCCTTGCGCAGGGCCGCCAGGGGACCCGCCGCGGTGCCGGCCATGCCCAGCGTGCCGGCGATGGCGATGTTGGCCAGCTCGTTGGCGCCGATGCGGCCGATGGCCTGCTGGAGCGTCGTGATCGGCGCCGCCGCCCGGTAGAAGGCCGAGTTCGCCGCGCGCATCACGTTGGTGGCGAGGGCCGGATCAGACAAGACGAGCTTGGTCAGCCCCTCGCTGCCGAAGTCGCCGCTGCTGATCAGCCGCTGCAGCTTGAGCGCCACCCCGGGGTACGTCGGCAGCTCGATGCTGTGGGCGGTGATCAGCGCCCGCACTTCGCGATCGAGGTCGAACGGAAGATCCAGATCCATGTTCAAGGCTACGCAGGGGACGCGCGCCGTGCAGGGTGATCCACCGACGTCAGGTTCTTGACGGTCAGACCAGGCGTTCGGCGAACACCTGGGCCAGCGCCATGATGGTGTGCTGCGGGTTGACCCCGAGGTTGGTGGGGATGACCGAGGCGTCGGCGACCACCAGGTTCTGCACGCCGTGCACGCGGCCCTGGCCGTCGGTGACGCTGGTCTGCGCGTCCTGGCCCATGACGCAGCCACCGAAGAGGTGGCTCAAGATGGCGATGTACTTGCGCGGGTCGAGCGGCGCGGCGTCGAGCAGGCCCACCTGGTCGGGGGTCAGCTCGTAGGGCATGCCCGCGATGCCGGGGATGATGGTGCGCGCGCCGGCCGCGAAGTGCTGCTTCGCCAGCAGCACCATGCCCTGGCGGAAGCGCTCCATGTCGGCGCGGTCGAGCGTGTAGTGCACCACCGGGTTGCCGAAGAACGACTTGGTGATGCGGCCGGTGGTCTCGGCGCGCACCGCGTGGCACCACATCGTGATGTGGCGGTAGCGGGCGAGGCGGTCCATCAACTCCACCCCGCCGCCCGCGAGCCGGCTGGCCACCAGCTCGAGGGGAATGGCCAGCGTCTCGAGCTTGAGGCCCGGGTCGGTGCGGAACGCGGTCGAGGCCCAGCCCTGGGTCGCGCCGACGTTCATGTCGACCGGCTCGTCGTACACGCCGAACACCCCGGTGCCCGGGTGCGCGCGGAAGTACTTCCCCAGCGCGGGCAGCTTGAGGCCCGAGCGCATGAGGATCACCGGCGAGTGGGTCACCGACGCGGCGATGATCACCGCCTTCGTCGCGCGCAGGGTGAAGGTCGCGCCCTTCGTCCGCTTCGCCGGGTGCAGGAAGCGACCCGTCACCCCGACGGCCTTCGTGCCCTCGAACAACACGCGGTCGACCGGGGCGCAGCTCACCACCGTGCCGCCGCGCTCGCGCACCTCGGGCACGAAGACGAGGTTGAGGCTCTGCTTCTTGCGGCTGCGGCACCCCTGCATGCACAGGCCGGTGCCGGTGCACCCCTTGGTGTAGCGCTTCATCGGGTGGGGGTCGGGCCACCCGAGCACCTGCTCGCCCTTCATCGCCAGGGTGTTGGGCCGGCCGTACGCCTCGGGGCGCACCTCTTCCACCGAGAGATCGATCTCCAGCTGGTCTTGCTTCTTCAGCACCGCGGCCTCGAGGTCGCCGATGCCGTGCTGCGATTCCCATTGGCGGAAGATGTCGACCGGCGTGCGCACGCAGATCGCCGAGTTGACCACCGTGGTGCCGCCCACCGTGCGCGCCTGCACCACCGGCCACAGGGCGCGGCCCATCGTCACCTGAGAGCCCCAGTCGTCCATCAGGTCGCGCAGCGTGGCGTAGGAGGAGTGCGGGTAGTCGTCGGGGTCGCGCCACGCCCCGGCCTCGACCAGCGCCACGGTGCGGCCGGCGCGGGCGAGGGTCACCGCGGCGGCCGCGCCTCCGGCCCCCGAGCCCACCACCACGAAGTCGAAGCTCGCGTCGAGATCGTTCCCCGGCTCGCGGAAGGAGACGTGGCTCATGTCGTCCTCCAGGTCGTCGGGTCCTGCTCGAGCGGCGGGAGCGCGAGGCGCTTGCGGATCTCCGGGTCTGCGCCCCAGCACAGGCCCGCGCAGAGCTTCACCAGGAAGACCACCTGGCGCACGAGGTAGACGTTGGTGCCGGTGATGCGCGCCGCGTGGCGGTCGGCCAGCTTCGCCGGCAACCAGAACGCGGGCAGCGGCACGAAGACGGTGAACAGCGGCGTGAAGTGGAACACCAGCGCGCCCACCACCGTGCCCAGCCAGATCAACCCCGGGCTCTCGCGCTTGAACTTCACCAGGTGGGCGTCGAGCGCGCAGTCGGCGGCGCCGGGCAACGAGGTGCGCGGATAGATGATGACGATCGCCGAGCGCAGGAGCCAGAGCATGCGCGGTCGATAGCACTGCGGGGCCCGGGAGTCGTGCCCCCGGGCCCCGCAGTTCCGTCGCTGATGTTTACGGCGCGATGACGATCTTGAACTCGACCCGGCGGTTGGCGTCGCGGCCGGCCGGGGTGTCGTTGGGCTGGGAGGGCTTCTCCGAGCCGAAGCCGATGGCGCGGAGCCGCGCGCCGTCGATCGCCTTCTTCACCAGGTACGCCTTCACCGCGTCGGCGCGATCCTGCGAGAGCTTCTTGTTCGTCTCTGCCTTGCCCGAGTTGTCGGTGTGGCCCTCGATCTGGACCAGCGTCAGCTCCGGGTGCGAGGTGAGCACCTGCGCCACGTTGTCGAGGAGCCCGTTGGAGCGCTTCTGGATCGTGGCCTTGCCGGTGTCGAAGTACACGCGGTCGAGGATCTTCAGGCCCTCGCCGGTGATCACCACCAGCTGCTTCTTCGCCGCGGGGCACCCGGCGTTCTCCTTCACCCCGGCCTCGGTCGGGCAGTTGTCTTCCGAGTCGACGACCGAGTCACCGTCGGTGTCCTTCGGGGGGCAGCCCTGGTCCTTCGCGGCGCCCTTCACCAGCGGGCACTGGTCCTTCGCGTCGAGCACGCCGTCGCCGTCGTTGTCGAGGTCCGGGCACCCGTCGGCGTCTTCGAAGCCGTCGACGTCTTCCGCCTGCGCGGGGCAGCCATCGAGGCGATCGACGACGCCGTCGTGGTCGGTGTCGACGTCGGGGCAGCCCTTGTTCTCGCGCAAGCCTCGCACGTCACGGCAGGCGTCCGCGGTGTCGGGCACGCCGTCGGCGTCGTTGTCGAGGTCCGGCGCGCCGTCTTCGTCCTGGAAGCCGTCCTTGTCCTCGGCGACCAGAGGCTCTTTGTCGGCCGCGTTCTTCACGCCGTCACCGTCGCGATCGAGGTCCGGGCAGGCGCTCAGCTCGTAGTCATGGCCCTCGACGCACGGGGGCTGCTGGAGCGGCCCGCTGCCGTAGGCCAGGCCGAAGTAGGTGCGCACCACGGGGGTGTTGGGCTCGCCGCCGAAGCCGGGGCCGGCCGACGCGAAGAGCTCCACCGGGCCGAGCGGCCACCGAACACCGAGCTGGCCTTCGACGCCCGCGCGCCCTCCGGTGACGGGAATGGTGCCGCGCAAGGTGAACTCGCCGCGGGGACCCGAGGTGTTC
Source organism: Myxococcales bacterium (assembly GCA_038248085.1). Lineage (GTDB taxonomy): Bacteria > Myxococcota > Myxococcia > Myxococcales > Myxococcaceae > Archangium_A. The sequence continues at coordinate 3,611 of JBBRUE010000766.1, forward strand.
ACCGAGGTGACGGTGCCCGCCAGCCACACCTGGCTGCCGACCTTGTCCGACGACTGGCCGGTGAGGGGCGCGTAGTCGACGACCGGCCGGTAGAGGAAGCCGACCTCGCCGCCGAGCTGGAAGTTCGAGAACACCTTGCCGACCTGCACGCGGGGCGCGACCTCGATGCCGCCGTTGCCCTGGGCCGCGGCCGTGCCGATGGGCAGCCCGACGCCCACGCCCACGGAGAGCGCGAGCGGCGCGCTCTCACCGAGGAGTACCACGCTACGCAAGGCGCGGGCGGCCCAGAGGTCATAGGGGAGAAGGCTTTGGGGGGGTCGGTCGCTCATGGATACC
>JBBRUE010000767.1:0-3943 GCA_038248085.1 Myxococcales bacterium
ACGAGTTCATCCTCGCGGCCACGCTGCTCAATGACGCCGCGCGCTTCACCCTGCCCGTCGCGCTCCAGCGGTACGTCGGGGAGTACAAGACCGAGTGGGGTCACTTCGCGGCCGGGGCGCTGATCATCTCGGCGCCGGTGATGGCCCTCTTCTTCGCCCTGCAAAAATTCCTCGTGGGCGGCCTTACAGCGGGCGCCGTGAAGGGCTGAGTGCCGGCGGCCGTTGGGCTACAAGTCTGGCGGTGAACGCTCGTCACCTTGCGCCCATCCTGGTGTTGTTGCTGACCGCCTGTCCCCCAACGACGACGACGCCCGATGGGGGCGGCGTCACCCCGGTGCTCACCTCGATCTCTCCGACCTCGGGCGCGGTGGCCGGAGGGACCTCGGTCACGATCAACGGCACCAACTTCGTCAGCGGCGCGACAGTGACTTTCGGGGGCCTGGGCGGCATCGCGGTCTTCGAGAGCGATCGCAAGCTCACGGCGGTGACGCCCGCGGCGCCGATGGCGGGGATCGTCGCGGTGACGGTCACCAACCCCGGCGGCAAGGCGAGCACGCTCAGCGGCGCCTTCACCTACGACCCCTCGAGCAACGGGAAGCCGATCGCCGAGGCGATCCTCCAGAACCCGGCCGAGACCACCGACACCAGCGGAGCGGCGAGCGTGTCGATCCCCGTCATCGCGCACGTGCAGGTGCTCAACGTCACCGCGGGCACAGGCCAGGGCGCAGGACTGCGGGCCCAGGTCGGGTTCAGCACGACGGTGGGCGCCACCCCGCTCTCCTCGGACTTCACCTGGACCGACGCGACCTACGTCGGTGACGTCGACGGCCCGGTGAGCGGAGACAAGGCGCGCGACTCGTACTCGGGCGCGGTGGCGCTGCCGTCGCCAACGACGAGCTCCCAGGTGGTCTACTTCGTCGCGGCGCGCTTCTCTGGCGACGACGGGCAGACCTGGACCATCGCCGACCGGGATGGTTCGGCGAACGGCGTCACCGCGACGCAGCTCTCGAAGGTGACGGTGTCCCGGGCCTCGGTCGACTGGTGCAAGCTCGGCGGCGAGGTGGTGATGGCGCCTCCGACGGTCGCCCTGCGTGGAACGACCGCGGGCCCGCTGGTCTACGGGCAGGTCTTCAAGGCGAACGTCACCACCACGGTCGGCGCAGGCGCGGCGATCAAGGGCGCGGTGGGCTACGGCCCCGCGGGGAGCGACCCCTCGACGTGGACGTGGGTCGACGCGACCTTCAACACCGACACGGGAGGCGGCGCCAACGACGAGTTCCAGGCGCTGCTCCCGAACCCCGGCGTGGGGACCTACAAGTTCGCCTTCCGCTTCAACCATGCCAACGGCCCGTGGTCGTACTGCGACGCCGACGGCCTCGCGCTCAACGGCTTCACCGAGGACCAGGCGGGCACGCTCACCGTGCAAAGCGTGGGCATCGACTCCTGCAAGCTGCAGTTCCCCGACACGCTCACCAGCTCCGAGGGCCGGCCGGGCGGCTCGGTCTTCGGGCGTGTGTTCGTGCAGGGACTCACCGAGGCAGCTGGCGCGGCCGCGGGCATCGAAGGCCAGGCGGGCTACGGAGCGGCGGCCACGGCCCCGAGTGACGCCTCGTGGATCTGGGGGCCGAACGGCGCCTTCAACATCGACGATGGCACGGGCGGCGAAGAGTACGTCTCGCACTTCACCGGCCCGGCGCCTGGCACCTACGCCTACGCGTACCGCTTCCGCATCGCGGGGGGCGCGTGGACCTACTGCGACAAGGACGGCTCGGTGAACGGGGTGCAGCAGGCCCAGCTCGGCGTGCTGACCGCGGCGCCGTTCGACGTGACGAACTGCGTGCTCGAGAGCGTGAACTCCGCGCAGACGGTGTTGCCGAGCGCGACCACCCAGGTCTTCGGGGTGCTGGTGAACGTGCCGACCCTGACGGACGGAGTGGGCCAGGGCACGCCGCTCCCGGTGGAGATCGGCTACGGCGCCGCAGGCAGCGCGCCCTCGACGTGGACCAACTGGTCGACGGCCACCTACGCGAGCGACAGCACCACGGCCGATCGCTACACCGCGACGCTCACCTCGCCGGCGACCCCGGGATCGTTCGCGGTCGCCTTCCGCGCGCAGGTCGGCACGCGCCCCGTCGTCTATTGCGATCTCGACGGTTCGCAGAACGGGTTTCAGCAGGCCCAGGCGGGACGGATGACGGTCGCGACCGCGCTGATCCAGTCGTGCAAGCTGAACAGCATGTCCGCGACCTCGTTGCCGAGCGGAGCGGCGCTGACCGTCACCGCGCGCGCGGCGATTCCCGGGGTCACGGGGAACGTGGGCGCAGCCCCCAACCTGCGCGTGCAGATCGGCGTCGGGCCCGTCGGTGACAACGCCTCGTCGAGCACGCTGTGGGGCTGGAAGGACGCAGCGTTCTCGGCCGACGTGTCGGCGACCAGTGAAGACGAGTTCAGCCTCGTGACCTTCCCCGCCTACACCGGGGGACGGGCGGTGTCGGCGCGCGCCTCGCTCGATGGATTGAGCTGGATCTACTGCGACCTCAACGGCTCGAACGTCGGCGGCTACGAGGTGGCGCAGCAGTACGACGTGACGGTGACGAGCCACGTCGACATCCCCTTCTGCAACACCCAGGCACCCGCCTTCGCGGACGGCGGCACGACGATCTACGGGCAGGTCTACACGGCGGGCATCACCGACACGGCGAGCTCCACGCGCTTCATCTCGCAGCTCGGCGTCGGCGTGGAGTCGGAGGATCCCGGCCTCGCCTGGAGCTGGCAGCCCGGCACGTTCAACCTCCGTTCGGGCAACAACCACGAATACCAGAGCGCGCTGGCCCTCGATGCGGGCGTGGGGCTCCGCTACGCCTTCCGCTACAGCCTCGACGCCGGCTCGTGGTGTTACGGCGACCTCAACGGCTCGAGCACCAACGGCTTCTCGGGCGGCGCGAACATCGGGCTCATCACCCCGTAGGGAACTGCCGGGCCGCGGTGGGCGTCGGGGTCCCGATGCTCACCCTGTCACTCGTGCTGTTGGCGGCCAGCCCTGTCGAGGACTACGGGCGTGCCCAGCAGCAGCTGGAGTCGAGGCGCCTCGAGCTCGCGACGACCTGGAAGAAGACGCCGGCCCGGGCCCGCGCTGATTCGCGCGCCGCGATCTTGAGCTACCTCGAGACGTCGGCGTTTCCGGCCTGGGCGGGCACCCCGTGGAACTTCTACGGCACGAGCACCACGCCCCGCGAAGGCACCATCGCCTGCGGGTACTTCGTCACCACGGTGCTCGAGCAGGCGGGCTTCCGCATCGAGCGGGTCGTGCTCGCCCAGCAGGCCTCGGCGTACCTCGTCTCGACGATCGCCCGGGGCACGCGCGTCGACTGGATCCGCCCGGCGGACAACGCGGACGCGGTGGCGAAGATCCGCGAGCGCTTCGGTGACGGGCTCTACGTCGTCGGCTTCGACTTCCACGTCGGCTTCCTGCGAGTCGACGGCGAGCGCGTGGCCTTCTGTCATTCGTCCTTCATCGAGCCCGGCGCCGTGACTTGCGAAGATCCCGTGCCGAGCGGGGCCTTCGCCTCGCGGGTGTACGTGGTGGCCGACGCGCTCAACGATCGCGTGCTCGACGACTGGGTGCTGGGCCGCCGGGTGCCCTCTCAGCTGCCGCCGCGCCGCTGAGCGAAAGTGCCAAGTCTTGTCGCTTCAGCTCTTTTTGAACAATTGTGCTCCTGAAAGCACACTACTCACGTCAATGTGCTTTAATGAGCACTCCATGGCAAAAAGAAACGCAGCGATAGCTCCCCTCCCCTCCGCGGTCGTCGCGGTCCTCGCGCGGCTCGGCGCGAACCTTCGGCAAGCGCGGGTGCGGCGCGGCCTGACCCTCGCGCAGGCCGCAGAGAAGATCGGCACCGGCGTGCGGGCGGTTCGTGCGGCTGAGAGCGGCAGCGCGTCGAGC
>JBBRUE010000768.1:0-3934 GCA_038248085.1 Myxococcales bacterium
ACCCCACGAGCAGCAGCACGAACGGTCGACGCATGGAGGAGACACTGTCGCACCCGCCCACACTGAACGGCTGTCCATTCATCTTCTTTGGCGCAACAGCAGGAGCCCGAGCGCGATGAAGACTCCGCTCGCAACCGAACACCCGCCCTGCACGTCGCCCATCGGCCGAAGCACCGTCACCGACGCGTGCACCGCCGAACCATCGGCGCTCTCGGCGATGGCCTCGAACACGGTGCGCCCTTCCGGCAGCTCCATGCGCACCACGAAGCCGTTCCCCAGCAGCGACGCCGGCTGACCATTCACTGTCACCGACGCGACCTCGAAGCCGGTCACCACGCCGGACACCGTCACCTCCGCCACGTCGAAGGGCCCTGCACTCGCCGGCTCGATGAAGCGGATGCCCGCGACGGCCCCGTCACCGGGCGTGAGGCCCACGTCGAGCACCGTGCGCTGCTCCGCCGAGACGTCGACCAGCAGATCGCGGGGCGTGTAGCCAACCTTGTCCACGTGCAGCCGCTTCGTGCCGACCGCCGCCACGTCGAGCTCGAACCGACCGTCCGGCCCCGACCGCGTGGTGCCGATCAACACCTGGGTGTCAGGGTCGAAGAGCGTCAACTCGGCATCGACGACGATCACCGCGGCGTCGTCGAAGCGATGCACGAGCCCCGAGAAGCCCGCGCGGAACGTCCCGGTCCACGTCGTGCGCGTCGTCTGCCCCGCGCTGTCCGTCACCGAGAGCTCGACCGAGTTCAACCCCGGGGCGAGCTGCAGCGGCGCTTCGAACGCGCCACCGACGATGGGCACCGAAACCGCGGGGAGCTGGTTCTGCACCAACTGCAGCGACGCCAACGCGCCGGAGTCATCGGTCGCTGAGCCGGAGAGCACGATGCGCGAGAGCAGGTGCGTGCCCGCGGCGACCGGGAGATCGACCTGCAGCACCGGCGGCTGGTCGCCGTTCCCGATCGCCAACGCGACCTGCACCGTCTTCGTCATGCCCGCAACGAGCATGACCGACGAGGTGTGGGTCGCGAACCCCGGCTTCGACACGCGGAGGGTCACCGTGCCCGCGGGCAGCGCGACCTGGAACGCACCGCTCACGTCGGTGGTGAGCGCCTGGCCGCCGACCGACACCGAGGCACCCGCGACGGGCGTGGCGAGGTTCGCCTGCTCGACCACCGTGCCGCTGAGCGTGGCGCTGGCGCCCGAGGGGGTGAGCGTCATCGACGCCGAGGCCGTGCTGCCGACCTGCACCGTGCGCGTCACCGAGTTGGTGGTGAAGCCAGTCTTGGCCGCGGTGACGGTGACCGCGCCGGCCCCCAGCGTGAACTCGAAGGCGCCAGTGGAGGGCGTGGTGATGGTCTGGCCGGCGGCGGTGACGGTGACTCCGGCGAGCGGCGTGGTGGTGCCCTGCTGGGTGATGCTGCCCGCGAGCTTCCCCGTGGTCGCACAGCCATGCACTGCGAAGCCCGTCACCGGCGCCTGCGCCATCGCGGCCTCGGTGTTCGGCCCCCAACCGCCGTCTTCCACCAGCTTCCCGGTGGCGTTGTTTTTGTTCCACAACCGCTGGAACGCGAGGATCGACTGCGACGCGATGTTCGGAGACGCGAGGTGATCGAAGTGCACCACGTCGGAGCTGCCGAGCCACGTCCACCGTTGCGCGGTGAGCGCCGCGTTCCACGCCGAGTAGTACGGGGTGTCGATCGCGCGGCCGCTCTGGTGATTCGAGTTGCCCGGCACCGCGGCGACCTGGATGCCGCACTGCCCCGCCTGCCACCACTTGTAGAGGAGGTACTGCTGCCCGAGCGTGCGGTACGCCGAGCTGATGGTCATCGTGTCGTTCTGCGCGACGGTGGCGTCCTTGAGATCCTGCGCGGCGTCGGGCGCGAGGTACGGCAGCACCGACGAGTAGAGCGTCACGTGCGGACCGGCGAAGTTCACCATCAGGTTCGGCGAGACGCAGTTGAGCTCCTCGACGAGCTGCAGCGACAGGCCCGAAGCAATCGACGTGTCGCAGCCGCCAGCGCCCGCCATCGTCAACCCGGAGCGGTACTGGGCGATCGTCACCCCGGCCTCCGGCGTGGATCCGGGACCGCAGGCGGCGAGCAGCACGGTGAGGAGCAACATGAAGCGACGCATCGGCCGCCATCCTCGGCGATCCTCCCTCACCGACCGAGGGCCGGGACCGGGCACCGTCGCGCTGGCGTGACGACCCTTCATCGGCAGCTCCCCGCGGCGTGGTCGGTGAAGTGGGAACCGGGCACGCCGATGAAGTCGGCCTCCCAGTGGTTGGCGCTGAGCACGAAGCGCATCACGCCGAAGGTGTCGTTCTGCCGCACGAGGCTGGCGGGCAGCGGCTGTTCGAAGTCGGCGAAGCCGATGCCGCCGGTGCCGACGGTGAGCTGCACGATGCCGTCCTCGACGACTGCGCCCGTCTCGTCCATCGGGGCCATGCGCTCGTAGAGATGCTCGTGGCCGTTGAGCACCAGCTCCGCGCGGTGCTTGGCGAGCACCCTCCAGAACGCGCCCGCGGGTGGAAAGCCGCCGTGCTTGCCGGAGTTGAAGCGCGGGTAGTGCCAGTACGCGATGACGCACTTCTTCGTCGTCGCGGTGAGGTCGGCCTCGAGCCACTTCAGCTGCTCCGAGTCGTCGTCGCAGGGCACCGACTGGCACTGGTCGCTCGTGTTGAGCGCGACGAAGTGCCAGTCACCGAGATCGAAGCTGTAGTACCCCTTGCCGGGCACCCCGGCGCGCTCGCCGAAGTAGGCGAAGTAGCCGACGGCGCTGGTCTTGTACTCGTGGTTTCCGGGCACCGGCCGGGTGATGCCCTTGAAGCGGCCCCAGGTGGGAGCGTACGCGTGGGCGAACTGCTCGGGCGTGCCCTCGCCGTACTGCGCATCACCGAGCACGAGCACCGCCGCGGGCTGCAGCGACTCGACGAGCGTCGCGGTGACGGCCTGCGCCTTCACCTCGGGGTCCGAGATGTCGCCCACCGCCACCACCACCACGTCACCCGGGGGAAGAATGGCCTTCGATGGCGCCCTCACGCACGCGAACAGCGAGACGATGACCACGAGAAACCGGAGCGCGTGCACGCCGCGGCTCTTACTCCGACTCCGGCCGGCGTCCGCGTTCGGTTCTGAGTCAGCGCGGGGGCGCGAATGGCCTGGACACTGCTCGGAGGCCACAGCGCGCTCGCCGTCACCGAGCAGCGCCACCGACGAGGCGGCTTGCTGAACGGAGGCATCTTCGGGCGGCCTCAGGCATCATCGCCCGATGACGCCCGCGCTCGAGCGGCTCTACGACGACCCGCTCGATGCTGCGGTGTGGGCCGTGTTCGCCGATGAACTCCAGGCCGCCGGCGACCCGCGCGGGGAGCTCATCGCGCTGGCCACCGCGGGCAAGCACCACAGGCTGGGCCTGCGTCTCAAGAAGTACCTCGCACAGACGCTCGACCCGCAGACCGTCGCGGCCCTGCCCCGCGTCGACGTGTCGTTCGACCATGGGCTGTGGAGCGGACTCACCGCCCGCGACGCGGCGAGCGAGCCCGACACCGACACCTGTGAACTCGTCGCGACCCTGCTGGCGAACCCCCTGTCGGCGTTGCTGCGAAGCCTCGAGGCACAGCTCCGTGACCCGCGCGGGCCGTACCGCATCATCATCGCGCTCGAGCAGGGTGCGCCCGCCCTCCGACACCTTCATGTCGCCGCGAGCCGGCCGTGGAACGCTTCCGGGGTCTTCACCCCACCGCGTCTCGAAGCGGTCAGCCTCTCGAACGTCACCACGGTCGGCGCGGTGCGCCACGCGCGATTGCAGAACCTCTCACTGACCTTCGCGCCCGAGGCGACCCCGGGCTCGCTCCGCTGCCCGGCCCTGCGCACGCTGGAGTTCCTCTCGCGGGGCGACGTGCCCCTCGAGGACCTCGCGCTCGAACTGC
>JBBRUE010000769.1:0-3922 GCA_038248085.1 Myxococcales bacterium
GAGGCGCTGCTCGAGACGCACCCCGAGTCACAGCCACAGCACGCCGCGAGTTGGCGCTGGGAAGGGCAGCGGTACCATGTCGAGCTCGGCATGGTGCTCGCCGCAGAGTGGAAGCTGCCCGACTTCGTCGTCGAGGCGGTGATGCGGCACCACGATGCCCAGTTCACGATGGGGGATCACCCCGCGCTGGTCGAGCTGGTCGCCCTCAGTGACGCGCTGTGCTTGCGGCTGCTCGAGGCACCCTCGGTGGAAGAAGCGAAGCTGGGCGACCTCGCGGGCCTCACCCCGCCCGAGCGCGAGCGGCTCGAGGCCCTCATCCCGCGCATCCCCGCATTCCTGCAGTCGTTCGACGACGCGAAGGCCGACGTGAAGTCCGTCGAGGTGCCCAGCCTCGTCACCCCGGCGAAGTCGACGCTCGAGGGACGAACCTCCGCGGTCGACTTCGGCGTGACGGTGACCAACAAGGGCCACGGCGGCACCTACCGCGCCGTCGCCTGGTCCCCGGGCGGGCTGCGCCTGACCGGCGCGCTCCCCCAGGCGGAGCGGCACCTGATCAACCTCGAGCTCGAGGGGGGCCTCAAGCTCTGCGCGACGGTGCTGCTGTGCACCGTCGCTGACCACGGCTGCGTCGTCGAGGTGAAGCCCTTCGCGATGGACCGCGCCACCAGGGAGGCCTGGGCGAAGCTCGGGCAACCGGTCGCCATCGCGGCGTGAGCTTCAGGCGGTGTGCTTCTCGATGACCTTGCCCAGCCGCGGCACGGCCTGCTCGACGTTCTTCTTCGCGCTGCCGCGGAGCCGCTCGTAGGTGCCCTTCACCACGCCCGAAGTCGAGCGCTTGGCCTTGCCGTCGGTGATCGACAGCAGCGCGTCGGCCACGCGCGACGTGTTGGCGTTGAAGTGGCCGGCGACCGGCACGTTCTTCGTCTTCGCTTCCTGGAAGATCGGGTCGAGCGCCGCGGCGAACTCGGGCAGCAGGTCGAACACCACGTGCTTGATGAAGCCCGGCTTGATGTTCTTCACCGCCGCGTAGCCGGCCTTGATCGCCAGACCCGAGAGCCCCCCCTTGTCGGAGACCTCCGCGTCGATGAGGCCGCAGCAGTCGTCGACCACCTGGTTCTTCTTGCTGTCGATGGAGAGGATCTCGGGGAGAGAAGGCATGTCGGCCCGCTTACCACCTCACGTGCGCCGGTTGCGCTTCGCGGGGCCCCGCTGCAGTTTTTTCGTGGCCTGCCGGTGCAAGCACCCGGCCCGACGCCCGGGGCGGCTGTCTGGGTCTTGCACCTGATCGCCCCGGTGCCCCATGACCCGAGAGCCTGCGCCGCAGCAGATCGATGAGCGGCTGACGACGCTGCTGGCGATCGAGCAGCGTCTCGAGGCGCGGTTTCGCGAGGCAGAAGCGGAGGGCCAGGCGCAGGTCGACCGCGCGCGCGTGGCGCTCCAACAGGCCCGTGATGGGGGCCTGCGGGCGGTGGAGGCCCTGGCGGCCGCGGAGGCCCGCGCGGAGACGACCGCCCACGAGGTCGCGTTGCGTGCCATCGAGGCGGAGCGGAACGACGCCCTGACGAAGCTGTCCGCCATCACCGACGCGGAGGTCGATCGCCTCGCGCGAAAGGCCCTGACCCGCATCCTCGAACCACGCCGCGCGCAGGGAGGCGGGTCGTGATCGTCACCATGAGCCGGGTGCGCCTGGCCGGCCCGAGCGCGCGGCTCGAGGCGGTGCTGGCCTTCGTCCAGGACCTGGGCGTGCTCCACGTGGTGCGCCCCGAGTTGCCGGAAGCGCTCGCGGCGCCCGCCTCGCACCTCCGGGCCGGGCGGCATTGCCGTCGACTGCTCCACGACGTCGAGGGGGCGCTCGACCTGCTGGGCGTCACCCGGCGGGCGCCCGCCGGCCCCCTCCCCGAGCCCCCTTCGCCTCCCGTCGCCGCCCGCATGGCGCGCCGCGTTCGACGGCAGGCGGCGAAGCTGACCCGGGCGAAGACCGCCCTCGACGACGAGCGCGTGATGCTGCTGCGCTACCGCGAGTTCTTCTCGGCCTTCGAGTCGCTCGTCGGGCACGAGCTGGCGTGGCCCGACGGGCAGGCCTTCTACGTGGTGATTCGCGCGGGGGCGCTGTCCGCCGTGGCCGAGCTGCGCAAGGCCCTGGCGAAGGCCGTTGGAGAGGACCTCGAGCTGCTCGATCGCCCGCTGGCCAGCGGTGAGATCGCGGTGCTCATCCTCGTCTCCCACGCGGGCGCACCGAAGGTCGCCCGGCTGCTGTCCGAATCGCGGGTGCAGGAACTCCCGGCGCCCGCGGGGCTCGGCGAGAAGAACCTGCTGCGCGCGCTGCCGGCGCTCAAGGCCCGCCTCGCCGAGTTGCCGCGCGAGGTCGCGACCGTCGAGAACGAACGGCGCCGTCTCGCGGAGGCGTCGGGGCCCGGGCTCGCCGTGCTGCGCCGGTGGCTGCACGACCAGCGCCTGGTGATCGACGCGCGCGCGAAGGTACACGACGGCCGGTACCTCTTCGTGCTCGAGGGCTGGCTGCCGGCAGCGCACGAGGCGGCGTTCGTCGAGCGCGCCGTGAAGGAACTGGGGCCGGAGATCGTCGTCGAGCTCCTCGGCACCGAGGCCTGGAAGGACGAGAACGCGCCGGTCGCGTTGGTGAACCCGCCGCTGTTCCGCCCCTTCGAGGTGGTGACGCGCATGCTCCCGCTGCCGCGCTACGGCAGCATCGACCCCACGCCCTTCGTCGCCGTGTTCTTCCCCGCGTTCTTCGGCTTGATGCTCGGCGACGTGGGCTACGGGGTGCTGCTCGCCGGGCTCGCGGTGCTGCTGCGCTTCAAGTCGAAGCCGGGCACCACGCTGCGCTCGGTGGCGGCGGTCGGCGGGGCGTGCGCCGGGGCCTCGATCATCTTCGGCGTGCTCTTCGGCGAGCTGTTCGGGACGCTGGGCCACTTCGTCGGGCTCCGCCCCCTGTGGTTCAACCGCGAGGAGGCCGTCGTGCCGTTCCTCGGCCTGTCCATCGCGCTGGGCGTCGTGCACGTCACCCTGGGCCTGGTGCTGGCGGTGATCACCTCGTGGCGCGGCGGGCACCGGCGCCAGGCGCTCGGGCGCGGGGTGGCGATGCTCATGGTGCTCTTCACCGTGGTGGCGCTGCTGGCGGCCTTCGACCAGCTGCCGTCGGCGCTCTTCACGCCCTTCGTCGTCGCGTTGCTGGTGGCCTTCCCGGTGCTGGTCGCCCTCGAGGGCATCGTGGCCGTCATCGAGCTGCTCTCGACCTTCGGTCACGTCCTCTCGTACGCGCGCATCATGGCCCTGGGCACCGCGTCGCTGATGCTGGCGGTGGTGGCCAACAAGATGGTCGGCGCGATGGGCAGCGTGGTGGTGGGCGTGATCTTCGCGCTGCTCTTCCACCTGGTGAACTTCGCCATCGGGCTCTTCAGCCCCACCATTCACGCGCTGCGCCTTCACTACGTGGAGTTCTTCGGGAAGTTCTTCAGTCCGGGGGGCGCCGAGTACCGCCCGTTGTCTTTCTGGCAGGAGCCACACCACGGCAGCACGAGCAGGTGAAGGAGACGTCATGGAACTCGCACTTCTGTCGATTGGGGCGGCGCTCGCGGTGGGCCTCCCGGCGCTCGCGACGGCCTGGGCCCAGGGGCGCATCGGCCCCGCGGCCGCGGCGAGCCTGGTCGAAAAACCGGAGCTCTCGACCACCGCCATCATCCTCATCGCGATCCCCGAGACCATGGTCATCCTCGGGTTCGTGGTGGCGGTGATGATCCTCCTGCGCGGCGGCGGCGCTGGGTAGCGGAGCGGGCCATGGCGCTCCAGAACCTCATCTCGCGGCTCGAAGGGGACGCCGAACGCCGGCTCGAGGAGCTGCGTTCGCGGGCGCGCGATGAGGCCGACGGGTTGCGGGCCGAGGCGGCGCAGGCCAGCGAGCAGC
>JBBRUE010000770.1:0-3913 GCA_038248085.1 Myxococcales bacterium
GCCGCCGCCGCCGCGGTGGCGCCACGCCCCGCAGCCGCAAGAAGGGGAGGAAGACGACGAGGGCGAGGCCCAGCCGCGCGGCCGAGATGAAGGCCCCGTCGAGGCCGGCGAGCTGGCGGGTGAGGCCGAACGAGAAGGCCCACAGGAGCGAAGCGAGGACGAGCGAGAGCACGGCGCGCCGAGCTATGGCTCAAAACACCAACGCCCGCGAACCTTTGTGGCTCGCGGGCGCGGTGACTTCACGTCAGTGGAACTTCAGGCGCGGACTTCGGCCTTGGGCTCTTCCACGGCCGCCGTCGCGGCAGGGGCCGTCACGAACGGGGTGCGCTCGAGCGAAACGAGGAGCGCCTGGTCGACGTGGGAGACGAAGTGGAACTCGAGGTCCTTGCGGACGACCTCGGGCACGTCGACGAGGTCCTTCTTGTTCTTCTCGGGGAGCATGACGCGCTTGATGCCCGCGCGGTGTGCCCCGAGGACCTTCTCACGCACGCCACCGATCGCGCCCACGATGCCGCGGAGCGTGATCTCACCCGTCATCGCCGTGTCGGCACGAACCGGGATGCCGGTGAACAGCGACGAGAGCGCCGTGATGATCGCCACGCCCGCCGACGGCCCGTCCTTGGGGGTCGCGCCATCGGGGAAGTGGAGGTGCAGGTCGGTCTTCTCGAACACCGTGGGCGCCAGGCCCATGCGGTCGGCGTTCGCGCGCAGCCACGAGAAGGCGGTGGTGACCGACTCCTTCATGACGTCGCCGAGCTGACCGGTCAGCGTGAGCGAGCCCTTGCCCGGCATCTTCGTGGCTTCCACGAAGAGGATGTCTCCGAACCCGAGCGGCGTGTAGTACAGGCCGACGCTGACGCCGGTCTGCGAGGTGTGCTCAGCCACGTTGAGCTCGTGGCGCTTGGGCCCGAGGAGCTCTTCGGTGCGCGCCGCGGTGATCACCTGCTTGTCGGTCTTGCCCATCGCCACGTTCACCGCCACCGAGCGGCAGATCTCGGCGATGCGCCGTTCGAGGGTGCGCACGCCGGGCTCGATCGCGTAGGCGCTGATGATCTTGTCGAGCGCCTCCGGGAGGATCTCGATGTGCTCGGCGGTGATCCCGTGCTCCTTGATCTGCTTGGGGATCAGGTGGTTGCGCGCGATGTAGTCCTTCTCGATGAACGTGTACGAGCTCATCTCGATGATCTCCATGCGGTCACGCAGCGGAGGCGGGATGGTGTCGAGCCGGTTCGCCGTCGCGATGAACATCACCTTCGAGAGATCGAACGGCACGTCGAGGTAGTGATCGGAGAACGTGTTGTTCTGTTCCGGGTCGAGCACCTCGAGCAGGGCCGCCGACGGGTCGCCGCGGAAGTCCGAGCCGAGCTTGTCGATCTCGTCGAGCAGCATCAGCGGGTTGCGCGAGCCTGCCTTCTTCATCTGCTGGATGAAGCGGCCGGGCAGGGCGCCCACGTAGGTGCGGCGGTGGCCGCGGATCTCGGCCTCGTCGCGTACGCCGCCCAGCGAGAGGCGCACGAACTTGCGACCGAGCGCGCGGGCGATGGACTGGCCCAGCGAGGTCTTGCCGACGCCCGGAGGCCCCGACAGGCAGAGGATCGGGCCGCGCATGTCGTTCTTCAGCTTGCGGACGGCCAGGTACTCCAGCACGCGCTTCTTCACCGTCTGGATGCCGTAGTGATCGGCGTCGAGCTGCTTGCGCGCGTTCTCGATGTCGAGGTTGTCCTCGGTCATCTTCGACCACGGCAGATCGGCGATCCAATCGAGGTAGGTGCGGGCGACGGTGTACTCGCTCGACGCCGAGGGGATCGTCTTGAGCCGGTTGAGCTCCTTGTTGGCGACCTTCTCGACGTCCGGGGGGAGCCCGGCCTTCTTGACGCGCTCCGCGAGCTCGTCGAGCTCTTCCTCGTCTTCGCCCATCTCGCCGAGCTCTTCCTTGATCGCCTTGAGCTGCTGGCGCAGGTAGTACTCGCGCTGGGTCTTCGACATCTCGCCCTTCACGGCGGAGTCGATCTTGTTCGAGAGCTTGAGGATCTCGCGCTTGCGGTTGAGCAGCTCGAGCACGAGCTTCATGCGCGCCTTGAGATCGACGGTCTCGAGGACGGCCTGCTTCTCTTCGATCGGCACGTCGACGTTGGCGGCGATGAGGTCGGCCAGGTGGCCCGGGTGGGTGATGCTCTCGACGAGCTCGGTGGCCGCGGCCGGCAACTCGGGCATCATCTCGATCACTTCACGGGCGAGCTTCTTGAGGTTGATCGTCAGCGCCTCGATCTCGACGTTGTCGGGCGCCGTCTTGTCGTCGACGGGCTCGATGCGCGCCTTGAGGTAGGGCGACTCCTGCACCAGCTCCATCACGCGGAAGCGGGCGAGGCCCTGGACGACGAGCGAGTAGTTGTCCTCGCCCATCTTCAGGAGCTTCACGATGCGGGCGACGGTGCCCATGTTGTAGAGATCGGTCGCGCCGGGATCTTCCTCCTCGGCCTTGCGCTGGGTGACCACGCCGATGACCTGGTCATCGCGCACCGCGTCCTTGATCAGCGCGATGGTCTTCTGACGACCGACCGCGAGGGGGAGCACGCCGCCGGGGAAGAACACCGAGTTGCGGAGCGGGAGAATGGGGAGGACGGCGGGAATGTCGTCCTTGTTGATGGCGCCCGGCGGCGTCATCGTCGTCGGCAGTGCCTGGGCACCGACGGCCTTCTTCTTGTCATCGGACATGTGGGGTTTTTGCCTTGTTTCAACGAGTTGGGGAGGGACCGCCCTCCCACGGGGTTTCGACACAAGTGAGGGTAGCAGCGAAAACTCGCACCGCAACCGCGTCGTGGCCCTTTTCCGGTTCCTCGCCCCCGCTGATTGTCCGGTGCATGATGGGGTGACGCAGGGCCGCGTCTCCCCCTCCCAGGTCACTCATGAAATCGTCCCGTTTCCTCGCCACGGCTGTGCTGGTGACGTTGGCCAGTTGCCAGGGTTGCTTCGGTTGCAAGACCTCGCCGATCGACGACGAGTCGCTGCTGCTCACGCGCAGCTGTGAGTCGGCGCCGCCGCTGATCGACCCGCCGAGGCTCGACATCCTCTTCGTGATCGACAACTCCAACTCCATGCGCGAGGAGCAGGACGCCGTCGCGCGGGAGCTCACCGGCTTCATCGACGAGATCAAGAAGGGGGGCGGGGTGCCCTCCGAGTTCAACATCGGCGTGGTGACGACCTCGGTGTACCTGAACGGCCGGGTGGGCGGGCAGAGCTTCCTCCTCAACTACCCGAAGCAGGCCGGCAAGCTGCGCGCGGTGCCGATCGAGACGGCCGACGGCGGCTTCGAGCTCGAAGATCCGATGGGCGAGCGCATTCTCTCGGGCACCGACCCGGAGCTGATCACCAAGTTCGGCAAGCTGGTGCGGCAGGGCGTGGCGGGCTCCGGCCAGGAGACGCCGTTCGAGGCCGTGCGGCTCGCGTTGCTGTCGGACCTGGCGAAGACCCCGCTGGCGATGGGCGGCAACCTGGGCTTCCTGCGCGACGGGGCGCGGCTGCTGGTGGTCGTGCTGACCGACGAAGACGACTGCAGCGAGAAGACCCGGCCGCCGCTGGTGAGCGTGGGCGACAACGGCGCCATCGCCGACTGCACCGTCAACGAGCTGCAGCTGACCACGGTCAGCGAGTACCACCGCATGTTCACCGAGGACCTGAAGAACTCCGACGGCACCCCCAAGGAAGTGATCTGGACGGCGATCGCTCCGGTGGGCATCGGCACCAAGGCCGCCATGGCCTTCGTCGACGGAGCCCAGGTGCGCAACATCGACTGCCCGACCTCGAACCAGGGCGGCTTCCGGCACCGGCAGATGGCCGAGATGTTCGACAGCACGCTCCAGAACCTCGACTCGATCTGCCGCGACTCGTTCCGCGAGACCCTGATCACCATCGC
>JBBRUE010000771.1:0-3909 GCA_038248085.1 Myxococcales bacterium
AGCCAGCGCGAGTACCACGGGAAGCGGATGGCCACGTTGAGGTCAGCGCCGATGCCGCCCGTCGACTCGATGATGCCGAAGCGCAGGGTGAGGAACGAGTAGCGCTTGGCGAACTGGGCGCTGAACTTGATCGCCTCGGTGGTGATCGTCTGCTTCTGCACCACCGGGTCGCCGGCGCCTGGCGGGTTCTGCTGGAGGTAGATGGTCTCGACCTTGCCGCGCGGGTCGTCGATCGCCTCGATGAGGTAGTACTTGTCGGGCTTGGGCACGAGGCGCAGCGAGAGGAAGGTCTTCGCCCCGTTCTGGTTGAAGAGGTAGTCGGCGCGCACCCCCACCTCGACCTCGAGGTTGGTCAGCTTGCTGGCGTAGTCGGCCACGTCTTCCACCGTGTCCTGGATCTTCTGGCCGAGGCGCTCGTTGGACACGAGGGCCCCCAGCGCGCCCTTCCCTTCCTTCACGTCGCCGGTGATCTTCTCGATGTTCTCCAGCGAGCGGTCGAGCTTGGCGAGCGTCTCCTTGAGGCTGGTGACGCCCTTGCCGACCTCGCCCTCATTCTCGCCGACGATCTTCTTGATCGACGCCACCACCTCGCGCACGTCGTTGGAGACCGTCTCGACGTTCTTGACGATGTGGGAGATCGAGTCGGCTTCTTTGCCGGTGAGGCGCTTCACGTCGCCAGACACGCCCTCGACGTTGACCAGGATCTGGTCGAGCTTCGCGGCGCTGTCGCCGATCATCTTCTGCATCGTCTCGGTGAGGGCGACGAGGTTCTTGACGATCGACTCCATGCTGCCGGCGCCCTGGGGCCCCCCGAGCACGGTGCGCAGCGAGCTGGTGACCGCCTGCACGTCGGCCGTGATCGCGGTCAGCGAGCCCATCAGCTGTTCCATGCCCTGCGCGTCGAGCACCCGCTTGATCTCTTCGCCGTCCTTCAGCTCGCGGAAGTTCTCGGTGCCCGGGGTCAGGTCGAGCATGTAGTCGCCGAGCAGCGACTCGGAGCGCTTGGTGAGCGTCGCGTCTTCACGCACGTGGATGTCGCGGCGGATGCGGATGGTGGCCTTCGCCTTGATGCCCTCGAGCTTGATCTCGATGATCTCGCCCACCCCGATGCCGGCGATCTGCACGCGGCTGCGCTGGTTGAGGCCCGAGGCATCGCGGAAGTAGGCGAACAGCGTCACCGCCTCGTCTTCCTTCATGCCGCCCTTCTTCACGAAGGTCAGGAAGAAGAACAAGATCGCCCCGGCGCCGAGCACCAGCAGGCCGACACGGAAAGGCGTGACGAATTTCTTCACGGCGCGCGCACCTTAGTTCTTCCCGAACCAGGTCTGGAGGAACAACTTCACGCCCGGGTGCTGGGAGTGGCGGAGCTTCGCTGGGGGCCCCTGGTCGACGATCTCGCCCTGGTAGAGGAAGGCGATGTTGTCCGCCACCTTGAACGCCGAGGCCACGTCGTGGCTGATGACCACCGAGGTCACCCCGAGCTGCTTCTTGGCGTCGAGGATCATCTCGTCGACGTAGTCGGTGGTGATCGGGTCGAGGCCGGTGGTGGGCTCGTCGTAGAGCACGATCTTCGGGTCGAGCACGATGGCGCGCGCCAGGCCGACGCGCTTGCGCATGCCGCCCGAGAGCTCCGCGGGGTACTTCTGCTCGACGTCCTTGAGGCCGACGATGGCCAGCTTCTCGCGCACCAGGTCGCGCATCTGCTTGTCCTTGAGATCCTTGCGGTGCTCGCGCAGCGGGAACGAGACGTTCTCGTAGACGGTCATCGAGTCGAAGAGCGCAGCGGCCTGGAAGACCATGCCGAACTTGCGGCGGATCTTCTCGAGCTGCTCGGCGCTCATCGGCACGATGTCTTCGCCGTCGACCACCACCTGGCCGCTGTCGGGCTTGAGCAGGCCGATCATGTGCTTCATCAGCACCGTCTTGCCGCTGCCCGAGCCGCCGAGGATCACCAGCGTGCTCCCCGAGGGCACCGCGAGGGTGATGCCCGACAGCACCTTGTGGTCGCCGAAGGACTTGTGGAGATCGGTGATCTCGATCATCGGGGCGCCAGGCACCCCGGGCTTCGTGGTCTCGTCGCTCATCAGTGCAGGAGGACGCCGACGAAGTAATCGAGGATGAAGATGCCCAGCGCGCTGGCGACCATCGCCTCGGTGGTGGCCTGGCCGACGCCCTTGGAGCCACCGCTCGCGTGGTACCCCTTGTAACAAGCGACCAGCGCGACGAAGAGACCGAACACCGCGCCCTTGATCAGGCCCTCCGAGATGTCTTCCGGGTCGAGCCACTGCTGAGTGCGGGTGATGAACGTGCCGGCCGAGAGCCCCTTCACGGTGACGGCGACGAAGTAGCCGCCGGTCAGCCCGAGGAGGTCGAAGATCAACACCAGCAGCGGCACCATGATCAGCCCCGCCAGCACCCGCGGCACCAGGAGGTACTGGATGGGGTTGACGGCCATCGTCTCGAGGGCGTCGACCTGCTCGGTGACGCGCATCGTGCCCAGCTCGGTGCACATCGCCGAACCCGCACGCATGGTCACCATCAGGGCAGCGAACACCGGGGCGAGCTCGCGGGTGATGGTGAGCGACACCGTGGGGCCGACGAGGCTCTGGGCGTTGAAGAGATCGAAGGCGCGCCAGCTCTGGTGGGCGAAGACCATGCCCGAGAAGATGCCGGTCAGCCCGACGATGAAGATCGACCCGACGCCGACGAAGTCGAGCTGGGCGAAGAGGTTCTGCACCCGGTACGGCGGGCGCACCGACCACTTGGCCACCTGGAAGAGCAGGGACGCGAGGCCGCCGATCTCCTCGACGAAGCTGTAGACCCCCGTGCCGATGCCTTCGATCGCGGAGTGCAGCAACGAGGGCGGGCGTGGTTCAGCGGGGGTCTCCGACGACATGAGCGGGCGCACCATACGTCAGCGGCCCCCCCGAACAAGCGCCCCCGCCGGGAAGAGATTCTGTTATTCGCCTCGCCGAAATGGCTCCCCTCAATGCGATCCGAACCGGCGGTGAGATCGACGCAGCCTGCGGCAAGTGCGAAATGAACCTCGCGCACACGATCATCGCCATGGTGGGGCCCAAGGTCATCAAGGTGCGCTGCAACACCTGCGGCAACGAGCACAACTACCGCGGGGTGCAGCCGCTGGTGAAGGCGGTCTCCTTCGCCGCCCCGAAGCGGGCCTCGGCCGCCGCGCGATCGGCCGGCGTCCCCAGGACCGCGAAGGCTTCGACGGTCGTCTTGAGCTGGGACGAACAGTTCAAGGGCAAGGACCTCGCCCAGGCCCGGAAGTACTCACCGCGCGAGACGTTCGCGGTCGACGACGTGATCGATCACCCCACCTTCGGGCTGGGCATCGTGCGCGCGGTGCGCGACGGCAAGGTCGAGGTCGGCTTCAAGCAGGAAGACAAGGTGCTGGTGCACGCCAAGGCGCCGGCCGCCGAGTCCACCGAGAACTAAGCGCGTCGCAGCTGCACGAGGACCGCTTCGAGGTCCTTCGGGAGCGGCGCGGTGACGTCGATGCCCAGCGCGGCGAGCTCGAGCCACGCGGCGTGGAGCGGCGTTCGCTCGAGCGTGAGGTCGCCCACCACGAGCGGCTGCTTGCGGCCGTACTGGTGATCGAAGAGCAGCGGGTGGCCCTTCGCCTTCAAGTGCACCCGGATCTGGTGCTGCCGGCCGGTGAGCGGCTCGACCTCCACCAGGGACGCCTTCGCGTTGGGGAACGTCTCGATCGGCCGCACCAGGGTGCGCGCGGGCTTCCCGTCGTCGCCGATTGGGGTGACGGAAACACGGACACGATTACGGCATGGAACGCGGCGGCGACCACACACACGTATGCCGCGCCGGGCACATATACCGTGTCGATCACTGGCGTTATCAACGGGTTGCAATTCAACAATGGCGGAGATAGGC
>JBBRUE010000772.1:0-3907 GCA_038248085.1 Myxococcales bacterium
CAGGTCTTCGGGGGTCGCGTGCTCGCCCGATGACAACGCCGTCGCGCCGAGGCCGACGAGGCAGGGGGTGTTGGGCATGGTGCGCACGATGCGCGCGCCGGCACCGAGGCGACGCTCGATGGCCGCGATGGGCACCCCGGCCGCGACCGAGATGATGAGCTTGCTGCGATCGATCGCCGGGGCGATCTCCTTGAGCACCTTGTCGAGGGCCTGCGGCTTGACCGAGAGCACCACCACGTCGGCGCCCTTCGCGGCGGCCACGTTGTCGAAGCCGGCCTTGATGCCGTAGGCGGTCTCGAGCTCGGTCTTCTTCTCTTCGCGGCGCACCGTGGCGGTGATCTTTTCCTTCGCCATGCCCGCGCGGAGCAGCCCGCGGATGATGGCGTTGGCCATGTTGCCGGCGCCGAGGAAGGTGATGCGGCGGTCGATCACTTCGAGTCTCCGAGGGGGAACGGGGCAGGGGCCAGCGCACCGGCGGGCGGCGCGGCGGGGGCGATCGGCGGCAAGGCCTGTGCGGCCGTCGGGACAGGCAGGGTCGCGGAGAGCGTGCGCGCCTGCTGGACGATCTCGTAGTTCCCGGTGCCATTGCGCGCGGTCGCGTGGATGAACCGGAGCGCAGTCGGGGTGTTCTGGAAGGGGAGCAGCGAGAGGGCGAGCTGCTTGGTGGGCAGCGGCGCGCTGGGGTGGCGCACCAGGTTCGAGAGGATCTCTTCGGCGCGGGGGTGGCGCAGGTTCCCGATGGCCCGTACGGCGGCGCGCGCGAGGGCCCCGTTGGGGTCGAGCGAGAGCACCGCGAGCGAGTTGAGCGCGCGGGTATCACCGAGGAAGCCGAGGTCTTCGATGGCCTGGCTGCGGATCTCCTGGGGCGCGGGCTCGAACGCCCAGGTCATGCCGCGGAGCAGGGCGAGATCGGGCCCCCCAACCCCGACTGCGGCGGGGCAGGGCTCGTCTTCCCGGGAACTGCCGATGGGGGCGGGACCGCGCCGGGGGGCCGCCGCGGAAGCGAGGGCCGAGGCGAACAGGAGCGTTGCGAAAAGGAGACGGCGCATTGGGTTCATGATGCCCCACGGGGAAAAGCGGCCAATTTTTTGCGTCGATCAGCCACGCGCGTACAACACGTCACAAGGCTGTAGCACACCCCTTCCGAGGTCCCATCGTCATGGCCCAGGCCGCCGCAACCGCGTGTTCCACCCTCGAAAACGTCGATCTCGAGTGCACGCATTGTGGAGTCCGCATGACGAGCCACGTCGGGAGCGGCAAGCAGGTGCGCTACTTCCACTGCCCCTCGTGCTCGCGCTGGACCAGCAGCGTGTACACGGAGGTCCTCCGCGCCGACACGAAGATGCGGACCCGCAAGCCGGTGACCGCCGAGCCCAGCCGCATCGGCACGGTCAAGGACCGGCTCGAGGCGTGGCTGCAGTCGATCTCGGTCAACGATCCCTACCGGGCGCTGGGCGTGAGCCCCGACCTGTCGGACGGCGCCCTGCGCGAGCGGTACCTGACGCTCGCCCGCGTCCACCACCCGGACCGCGGCGGAAATGCCGACGAGATGCGCCGCATCAACGAGGCCTACGAGCGCGTGTTGGCGCACCGTGAACAGCGCCGCGTGATGAACCGCGCGACGGCCTTGACCAGCGGCATCTGAGTTGCGGCCCCTGCGCGGCCCCGTTACTCGCCGCGCATGAACGTCGGCCAGCCCGTCCCCTCCGTCTCGCTCACCCGTGCCGATGGCACGTCGGTTCCGCTCTCCGAGCTGCTCGGGAACAAGACCGCGGTCCTCTATTTCTATCCGAAGGACGACACCGCGGGCTGCACCGCCGAGGCGTGCTCGTTTCGGGATTCCTACGAGGACTTCAAGAGCGCCGGCGCGGAAGTGATCGGCGTCTCGGCGGACGACGCGGCCTCGCACGACGCGTTCAAGCAGAAGAACCGGCTGCCCTTCGTGCTCGTGTCGGATCCCGGTGGCGCGGCGGCGAAGGCGTTGGGCGTGAAGAAGACCTTCGGGCTCATCGCGGGCCGGGTGACCTTCGTGATCGATCGGCAGGGCATCATCCGCCACCGGTTCGATTCGCAGATCCGCGTGCAGAAGCACGTCGAAGAGGCGCTGGAGATCGTGCGCTCGCTCGAGAGCAAGACCGCCGCCTGACGTTCGCGCCGTAAGTCAGCGCGAGCTCACGTGGCAGAAGGGACATCGGTCTGACGCAGCAACCAGCGCCAGAAGCCGAACCCCGACAGCACCCCGACCGCGAGCTTCAGTGGCCACGGGAAGAACGGACCGGGGCTGACGAAGCCCTCCACCACCCCGATGGCCACCATGAATGGCGCGGCGCCGAGGAGCAGCTGAACGCTGACCTGCGCATGCTCACGCAACGCGACCGCGCGTGAACGCTCGCCTGGATCGATCAACGCCCGCCCGATGTGCAGCCCCGCACCGCCCGCGATGGAGATGAGCGAGAGCTCCACCGGGCCGTGCGCCGAGATGAAGTTGAAGATGTTCGGCCCCAGGCCCCCCTGGACGCAGGTGGCCATCACGGCGCCGAGGAACATCCCGTTGCCGAGCATCACCAGCGTGGTCCCGACCCCGCCCGTCACGCCCAGGGCGAACGCCGAGATCATCACCTTCAGGTTGTTGAGGAAGATCCCCACCGCCATCTGGGTGGGCGTGTTCGCGCCGAGCGCCGAATCGGTCCACAGGTGGCCCTGGTCGATGTAGCTGCGCAGCTCGGGCCCCACGAGCACCCGCGCCCCGTCGGGGTGGAGCACCACGGTCAACGCCCCGAGCACCGTCCCGAAGGCCATCAACCCCGCCGCGAGCTGGATCGGCCCCAGCACCTCGCGAACCAACCGGGGAAACGTGCGCAGGTAGAACGTGCGCATCGACTCGAACGGCGCACCGCGCGGCCGGTAGATCGCCGCGTAGGTCGTCGCGCAGAGCTGGTTCAAGAACCGCTGCACGTCGGTGCCCGCGTAGGCCGCCTGCGCGGTGGCGAGATCGGCCGAGGCGCGCCGGTACAGGCCGTCGAGCGTGGTGAGCTCCGCCAGGGTCAGCGTCTTCGAGCGTTGCCGCGCGAGCATCGACTCGAGCTGCGTCCAGTCCGGCCGCCGGCGCGCGACGAAGGACGGGAGCGGCTCGGCCATCTCAGCGCGTCTCCAGCTTCGTGCGGATGGCGTCGCGCAACGCGCCCGCGCTCTCGGCGCCCGGCAAGCCCAGGCGTTCGGCGATCTGCTTCCCCAGCCGCAGCTGGGCCGCCGGCTCGAAGTTCTCGAACCGCGCCAGGTAGCTGAGCGCGATCTCGAGATCGTTGACCGCCACGGTTGAGGTCGTCACCTGCTCGTAGCGCGCGAGATCGACCCGCTCATCGCGCACCAGCACCGTGCCCGCGAGCAGGTCGCCCAGGCGCCGGTGCTTGCGATCGACCAGCATGGTGATCACCCCGACCGGGTAGCAGGCGGGCATGAAGTCGACGAGCCGCAGCAGGTTGCGCACCGCGCTCGAGAACACCGTCACCGGCGAGCCATCGAGCTTCACCACCCGAATGCGCACCAGCCGCTTGCCGATGGTCTGCCCGTGCCACACCACCTCGAGCAGCGTCCAGTACACCCAGAGCACGAAGAAGATCGCCGCGGCCCCGACGACCCGCACCACGGAGCTCAGATCGAGCACCGCCTTGACGACGTCCGACACGAAGAAGGTCATCGCGAAGTACGCCGCCAACCCCACCGCGCCGAGCAACGCCACGTCGACCAGGTACGCCATCGCCCGCGAGCCGAGACCCGCGATGGGCAGTTCGACGGCCACGCGCTCCGGCGTGGCGACCTGGAGCGCGTCGCTCACTTGCCTTTGCGCACCAGCACCGCGCCGAAGAAGACGTCGGTGTTGTGGCGGTGCGGGTAGAGCCGCAGCATG
>JBBRUE010000773.1:0-3896 GCA_038248085.1 Myxococcales bacterium
GGCAGCGGGCAGTCGCGAAGCGGCTGGGGGTGACGCAGCGACTGCAGGGAGGAGCGGTGGCCTTCACGCAGTGGTTTTCGAGCGCGCTGGCGTTGACGCCGCACCTGCACGTGCTGCTGCCGGAGGTGCTGTGGACGGCCAGCGGAGAGGTGGTCGAGCTGCCCCCTCCCGACGATGAAGAAGTCGAGGGAGTGCTGCGCCGGGTGCTGACGCAGCTGAAGGCCGTGTTGGCGCAGGTGGAGGGCGCGCTCCCGGAAGACGAGTACGAGGGGCTGCAGGCGGCCTCGGTGCAGGGGCGACTGGGGCTGGGCGACGAGCTGCGGCCTCCGGCGAAGAAGCGGCGGGTGGCGCTGGGGCAGGGCGGCCTGCGCGGCGATGTGCCGGTGACTGAGCGCTGAAGGCCTCGTCTCACCAGGCCACGAGATCTCCGCTTCATCTCTTCCCGCTCGCTGAGGGGCTGAGTTGGACCCGCTTCAAGGTGCACTGAGGCCGAGCCGGGCCGATGACGCCCTCGGCTCCGCGCGGTATGAGGCGTTCATGGGCATCCTGTGTGACCTCGTCATCGGGCAGAAGGCAGACGGCGCACGCATCGCGGCGATGAGCAGTCCCGCGACCGAACTCGGAGGTCTCGACCTCAAGGGCCTCGACTCGGTGCGGTTCACCTCGCTCCACGCGATCGTCTCGGGCTGCACATTCAGCGAGGTCCTCGCCATCGAGAGCCCGATGACGATGGCCTCCGAAGAGGGGCCGTGGGTCCAGACCCTGCCGCCCGAGTTCGTGCGTGCGCTCGCTGCGCTCACCGCGCCGCAACGCCGCAACGCCGCCGAGGAGTGGGCTGCCACCGAGGAGTTTGCCTTGAGCGGCTGGAGCCCGGAACAGGTGGCGATCGCGCTCGATGCCATCGCTTCGCTCGCGCGCCAGGTCGGCCGCGGGGAGGCGATGTTCCTATGGATGTGCCTCTGAGGGGCTGCTGTGGACGGCCAGCGGAGCACCCGACCTCGACGCAGACGGCCTCGTCGCCCTCGTCGTCGTCACCGCGGTAGAGCACGTCGTAGACGCTCTTCGCGTCGGCCTGCACGTAGTGGGCTTGACCCGATCCCGTGGACACTTTCTGAAGCAAGTTAGGGTGTCCCATGGAGAAGGAAGACAGGCCGAAGAAGCAGCAGCGCACGCGACGTAACTTCAGCGACGAGTTCAAGGCGGGCGCGGTCGCGTTGGTGCTCAAGGAAGGCAAGAGCGTCACGCAGGTCGCGAAGGATCTCGACCTCACCGCGTCGTCGCTGGGGAAGTGGGTCGAGCAGGCGCGCGCGGACGGCGGCAAGAGCAAGCGCGGCACGCTGACGACCGACGAGAAGGACGAGCTCGCCAAGCTGCGGAAGGAGGTTCGCGAGCTTCGCCTCGAGCGAGAAATCCTAAAAAACCACAGCCTCGCGGAGATGCTCATGTGGCGTCACATGAGCACGCTCCTTGGTGTTTCTTGCGCGGCTGAGTCAGCGTGCGCGCCGGTAGTGCATGGCGCACCGCGAGGAGTGGGACTGCTTGTGGAGCATGGCGATCCGCAGACGGACACGTTTGCGCTGCTCCAGCCCGTAGTCCTCAACGAAGGACTAGAGTCGCCGAATGGTGCTTCGCCCCCTCGTCGCGGTCGCTTTTCTGGTGGTGTCTTCGGGCTGCGACGGCGAACAGCCGCTGGCGCAGGCCAACGTCGAGCGCCTCAAGGTCGACCCGCTGGCGCTCGAAGTGCGGCTCTTGATGAGGCTCGAGCCGCCCTGCTCCCTGCTCTCGGGCGTAACGGCCACGCAAGACGGCGTGCCGCTGCGCCAGCGCTCCCCAGCCCGCCGCGTGCAGGGCGTGTACCTCGACATTCCGGTGCCCAGCGGCCCCGCGGTCTGTGAGGGCCCGGTCTGGGAGATGTTCCCTGTCCTCGCCCCGACGTCCGTCACGGTGGTGGTGGAGGACCCCAGCGCCAAGATGACCGCCGAGCTCCGCGACGTGCGACCCGACCACGGTGGCTTCCGGGTGGTCGCTCCAGCCTCCGGCATCGCGCACCCGGGGGAGGTCGTGACGGTCGAGTGGAGCCCCACGAACGACGTGCTCTTCACGACGGACTTCTCGGGGACCATCACCCTCCCGATGAGCAGCGGAAACGTCTTCATCTTTGGCCCCACGACGGACAACGGCGTCACGTCGAACCCGAACCAGGTGAGCACACAGGGCTCGCGCGTGAGCTTCACGCTCCCTGGCGCCGGAAGCTTCAACGCCTTCGGGCCGTCAGAGCTCACCCTCGTGATGAACGCAGACCGTGGCTTCGAGCGTTGCGAAGGGGTCCCTGTCTGCACCTCGCCGTTCAGGGCGATGGTGGGCGATGGGAAGCTGCCCTTGACCATCGACCCCTGAGCTTCAAAAGGTGTCCAGAACAAGAATGCTCAGCGTCAATTGTTTCTCCCGAAGACGGGCACGGAAGACAGTGCGTTTGGGCAGGACTACAGCCTGCACGGCTGACGCTTCGGTACGACTCCTCGGCGCCTTGTTTCGCACTGCGCGGGCTCACAAGCGCCGGTGAAATGCCGCTCGGAATTCGCAGCACAATGGGCCCAGACTGTCAGCGACGCTGACAGTCCGCTCCTCACCGCCGGTTCCCCGGAAGGCGACAACCCCCCATGAGCACCTACCGCATCAAGTCCGGTGACACCCTCAGCGCGCTCGCGGCCCGTTTTCACACCAGCGTGCAGCAGCTGGCGAAGACGAACGGCATCAAGAACGTCAACCTCATCCGCGCGGGCGCGACGCTCGACGTCCCCGGCGGCGCCACCCAGCACGCGAAGCCCCCGGCCGCGAAGCCCGATCGCTTTCAGAAGCCGCCGAAGACCGCGAAGCCCCGCCCCACCGCGTCAGCCGGTTCGGCGCGCGTCGGCTCGGTTCCCAAGACCGGAAATGCCTTCCTCGATCGCTACGCCGCCGGCGCCGTGCGCAGCATGCACAGCACCGGGGTGCCCGCGTCCGTCACCCTCGCGCAGGCGATCCTCGAGAGCGGCTGGGGCCGTTCCGGGCTGACCCGGAAGGCCTTCAACTTCTTCGGCATCAAGGGCACCGGTCCCGCGGGGAGCCTCACCGTGCGCACCCGCGAGGTCGTCAACGGGCGCAGCATCTACATCAACGCGGCGTTCAAGAAGTACCACAACGCCGCCGAGAGCTTCGTCGACCACGGCCAGATGCTGCGCCGCCTCGGCCGCTACGCCCCCTGCTTCCGCAACCGGAGCAACCCCGAGCAGTTCTGCCGTGAGCTGCAGAAGGCCGGCTACGCCACCGACCCTCACTACGCCACGACGCTGATCGGGATCATCCGCCAGTACCACTTGACCCGCTACGACGCCGCCTGAGCGGACCCGCCCCTCGAAGGGGACGGGCCCGGGGGCTCAAGGCTTGGCGCGCTCGATGATGAACTCGACGCGCCGGTTGTTCGCGCGCCCCGCCTCGGTCTTGTTGTCATCGGCCGGGCGATCGGGCCCGAAGCCCATGGCGTTGAGCCGGCCGCCTTCGACGCCCTGGTGCTCGAGGTACGCCGCCACGGCCTTCGCGCGGTTGAGCGACAGCTTGCGGTTCAACTTCGCGCCGCCCTGGTCGTCGGTGTGCCCTTCGACGGTGGTCATCGGGATCTCCGGGTGCGACCGCAGCACCGCGGCGACCTGGTTGAGCAGCGGGAACGACACCGGGAGGATCGTCGCCTTGGCGGTCGCGAAGTAGACCTTGTCGGTGATCACCAGCTTGTCGACGGTGATGATCACCAGCTGCTTCTCTTCCACCGGGCAGCCCTGGTTCTCGGGCGGGCCCTTGGCGTCGGGGCAGTTGTCTCGCGCGTCTTCGACCGTGTCCTGGTCGCGGTCTTTGAGCGGGCA
>JBBRUE010000774.1:0-3891 GCA_038248085.1 Myxococcales bacterium
CGCCGCGACGGGCAGCCCGCCGCCGACGATCTTCCCCAGCGTGGTGAGGTCGGGATCGACGCCGACGATCTTCGCGTAGCCGTGGAAGCCGAAGCGGAAGCCGCTGATCACCTCGTCGAACACCAGCAGCGTGCCGTGCTCCTTCGTCAGCGCGCGGAGCTTCTGGAGGAAACGCACCTCCTGCACGAGGAGCCCGTTGTTCGCGGGCAGCGGCTCGATCAACACCGCGGCGAGCTGACTGCCGTGCTCGCGGAACACCTGCTCGAGCGCCTCGAGGTCCCCCAACGGCGCGACCAGCGTGTCTTGCGCGACGGTGACGCCTTCGCTCTCGGCGAGGCCGAGGGTGACCACGCCACTGCCGGCCTTCACCAGCATCGAGTCGACGTGCCCGTGGTAGCAGCCCGAGAACTTCAGCAGCAGCCGGCGCCCGGTGTGCGCGCGCGCGAGGCGGATGGCGGTCAGCACCGCTTCGGTGCCGCTGACCACGAAGCGCACGCGGTCGGCCGGCGCGAAGGCCTCGAGCACCAGCTCGGCCAGCTCCGGTTCGTGGCGGTGACAGGTGCCGAAGGCGAGCCCGTCGCGGGCGGCGCGGGTGACGGCCTCGACCACCTCGGGGCGCGCGTGGCCGAGGATCAACGGACCCCAGGCCATGCAGAAGTCGACGTACGTGCGACCGTCCTCGTCGGTGACGGCGCTGCCTTCGCCCTTCGAGAAGTAGCGGGGCGTACCGCCGACGCTGCCGAAGGCGCGCACGGGACTGGACACCCCGCCGGGCATCAGCTGCCGGGCGCGGGCGAAGAGGCGCTCAGAGGCGCCGGGAGAGCCACTCATGGGATTCCTCCTGGTGATGGGGCAGTTCGTCGAGCTGCGCGGCGAGCCACGTGGGTTCGGGTGAAGCGGGGAGTTCGATGGTGCGTCGGGCCCAGCCGCGCTCCGTCGCGAGACCGAGCGAAGCGCGAGTGCCGTCGATGAAGCACCCAAAGGGGGTGGTGCAGCCGCCCTCGAGCACGCGCAGGAAGTCACGCTCGAGGCCGGTGGCCCGCGCGGTGGCCGCATGGTGCAACGGTGCGAGGATCGAGAGGACGTCGGCATCGTCGGCGCGGCACTGCACCGCCACGGCGCCCTGCCCCGGCGCGCACTGCCAGCGCGCAGGGTTGAGGCGGTACACGGCGAGCCCCTCGAGCGAGAGCTGCAGGCGCGCCACGCCGGCCTCAGCGAGGAGGATGCCGTCGAACAAGCCTTCCCGGAGCTTGGCGACGCGGGTGGGTACGTTGCCCCGCAGCGGCACGGCGCTCGCGCGCGGCGCGAACTGCTTGAGCATCGCCTCGCGGCGCAACGAGCACGAGCCGATGCGCGCGCCGGCCTGCACCGGGAGCAGCGAGGACTCGTCGACGGCGTGCGGCGCGAGCAACAGCAGGTCGGCCGCGGGCGCCCGCTCGAGCACCGCGCCGAGCACCAGCCCGGGCGGCATGCGCGTGGGGAGATCCTTGAGCGAGTGCACCGCCCAGTCGATCTTCTTCTCGTGGAGCTCGGCTTCGAGCTCCTGCGTGAAGAAGCCCTTCTCGAGGGTGCCCACCAGCTTCGACGACAGGTTGGTGTCGCCCTGGGTGGTGATGATGCGCTCGGTGATCGAGACACCCTGCTTCTGCAGCAACGCAGTGACGTGCCGCGTCTGCCACAACGCGAGCGCCGAGCCTCGCGTGCCGACGGTGAATGCCCTCATGACGCCTCCCTGGTGCGCAACAGAAGTCGATGGGTGAACGCACCGACGGCCTGCCGGACCCGGCGCGCTTCTTTGGGTGCGAGACCCGCGAGGAGCGCGGGCAGTTGCTCATTGAGGAACGAGGATCGTTCGGCGTCGATGGCCGCCAGCGCAGAGGCCGGGGCCGGGGCGTGGAGCTCCGCGGTGAGCGCGGCGCTCGACTCGTCGACGAGCTGCTCGAGGCGGATCCGCTCGTCTTCGGAGAGGTGGAGCTCCGGGCGCGAGAGGAGCTCGTCGAGCCCGACGACGGTCCACCCCGGCGCGTGGCGCACCTGGGGAGGCGAACCGGCGTCGATGCACACCCCCGGCCGGCGACGCGCGGGCAGGTCGAGCCAGGGCGCCGGGCCGCTGGTGCAGACCACCAGCGCGTCGAGGGAGCCTGCCTGGCCGAAGAGCGTGTCGAGTTGCTGGCGCGACCAGGTGGTGACGTCCCAGCCACCCACGCCGCGGAGGCTGCGTTCCATCGCCTGGCCGAACTCGCCGCGGCCGAGCACGGCGACGGTCTTCGGGGCGTGATCCTTCAGGGCCTCGCGGACCAGGGACTGCACGCCGAGGCTGCGCGCCGCGGGCACGTTGTCGCGGCGGTGGTGAATGAGGCGCTCGACGTGACGCCACACGCGGTGCAGCCGGCGATCAGACACGCCGTCACGGCGCGCGCGCTCGAAGGCCTTGAGCACCTGGCGACCGACGGCGCTCTCGCCTTCCGCGACCGAGTCGAGACCGACGGCCACGCGGAGGAGGTAATGGACGGCGGCGCTCCCAGCGCGCACTTGCAGCCCATGGGCCTCGAGGTCGGGGAGGCGCGCAGCGAGGGCGCTGCGGAGGAGGTTGCCCGCCCACTCAGGTTGCTCGCCAGTGAGGATCCACTCGGTGCGCGAGCAGGTCGAGATGCAGGCCGCGCCGGTGACGTAGCCGGCGAGGCGGAGGGAGGCGATCGGCTCGAGCTCGGAGGACAGGCCGGCGAACTGCGCGCGGACCATCGTGCTCGCCGAGCGCCACGAGACCCCGACCACCGCGAGCGGGGGCGGAATCGTCATGACCGTTCCCTCTCCTCCACGGAGGAGCGCGTCACGACGCGTTCCTCATCGCGACGCCGACCGGCATGCCAGCCACCCGCTCTGCGGCGACAAAGCCACTGCCGATCGCGTCTTTCATCGCCGCCCCGCCCAGGTAGCTGCCGGCGAGCGCGATGGGCAAGTCGACGATCGCCTTCTGGATCGCCTGGAGCTGATCCACGTGGCCCACCGCGGGCTGAAACACGGCGCGCGGCCACCGAATGACGTTGACGACCTCGCCCAGGGTACCGCCGGTGAGCTTCTGCAGATCGCCCGCCACGCCCTGCACCAACTCGCCCTCGGAGAGCGCCGCGCGCTCGCGCTGCAGGGCCCCGCCGATGAACGACGAGAACCGCCGCGGTGACTCGCCGCGGAGATCGCCGATGAAGAGCGCCCCCATGCCGAAGAGCTGCTCGATCGGCGCCGAGAGGTAGCCGAAGCCGCTCGGCAACCGCGACTCACCCGGCGTGCGCTCAGCCCACTGCACCAGCGAGACGGGCGCGTAGTCGAAGCCGGCGAGCAGCCGGGAAGCCTGGGGCGCCGAGTGCGCCAGCAAGCGAGCCGCGACGTCGGCCTCGGTGGCGAGCACCACCGCCTTCGCGTGAATGCGGGTTCCGCCGACGGTCGCGATGACGCCCTGGCCGTCGACGACCAGCGATTCGATGGCAGCACCCAGCCGGGACGGCACCAGCGCGGCCGCCCGCTCGCCGAGCACGCCGAACCCCTCGCGGAACGTGTAGAGGCCCGGCCGCGTGCCCGGCTCGGTGCGTCCCATCGCGCGCAGCAGGCCCTTGAGCACGCTGCCGTATTCCTTCTCGGCGGTGACGAGCGCAGGCATGCAGGACCGCGCGGACAGCTTGCGGAGATCGCCGGCGAAGATGCCGGTCATCACCGCAGAGAAGAAGTGTTCGACCAGGGACAGGCCGAAGCGGCGCACGAGCAGCTCGTGCAGCGACTCGTCGGCCGGCCCGACACGCGCAGCGGCCCGGGGGAAGAGGAACTCGCGCACCAGCGACCACTTCTCGCGCAGGGACAGCGCCCCGGTGAAGAGCACGCTGAACGGGCTCGGCGTGA
>JBBRUE010000775.1:0-3889 GCA_038248085.1 Myxococcales bacterium
AGTCCACGTCGGCGCAATCGAGCTGGTTGTCACGGTCGTTGTCGAGCCCGTCGCCGCAGCTCGTCTCGGTGGCCCGCGCCTGCTGGCAGGTGCAGCCCGCGCCGCACGACTGCATCGCGCAGTCGGTGTCGGCACAATCGACCAGCGTGTCGTTGTCGTTGTCGAAGCCGTCGTCGCAGGTGCCCTCGCCGCGTTGGCCGCCATGGCACGCGCAGCCGGCGCCACACGTCGCGCCCTCGCAGTCGGGATCGAGGCAGTCGATTTTGGTGTCACCGTCGTTGTCCTGGAGGTCGCCGCAGGCCGCCTCGCCCTTCACCCCGCCGTCGGTGCACGCGCAGCCGGCTCCGCAGGCCTGGCCGACACACTCGGCGTCGGCGCAGTCGAGGCTGCCATCGTTGTCGTTGTCCACCGCGTCACCACACGAGGCAGGGGCTTCGGCGCCGCCGTCTCCGCACCGCGGCCGCCCCCGGCACCCCGGGTCGGCGCAGTCGACGAGACCATCGGCGGTGTCGTCGAGGCCGTTGTCGCAGATCTCCTCGCGCAGGCAGGGCCCGGCGCCGGCGCACGCGGGGTCGGCGCAGTCGGTGAGGTTGTTGCGGTCGTCGTCGACGCCGTTGGCGCAGTCCTACACCAGGCGCTGGCAGCCGGGGTTGGAGAAGCAGGTGGGGTCGAGGCAGTCGGTCTTGCCGTCGCCGTTGTCGTCGAGCCCGTTGGAGCAGAGCTCCTTCTTCGCCGGGGTGACCTGCACATTGCCGCACGCAGCGGCTGCGACCACGGCGACGACGAGCGCGAAGGGGAGGAGCGTTTTCATGGCGGGGAGAAGCGAGACTCTTCGCACACCTCGGTAGCGAATTCACGCCACCGGCCAGAAACCGGGCAACGCGATGGGAGATGGTAGAAGCGCCCTCTCGTGTCTGCGCGGTTCCTCCTCGGTGTCCTGCTCCTCTGCGCGACGGCGACCCGGGCCGAGCTGCTCGCCTCGCCGACGCGGCTGTGGCTCACCGGCGGCGTGGCGGGCCGCGACTCCACGCAGCGGACGGCCAACGCCGCGGACGTGAACATCACGGGGATCTCCCCCACCGTGATGCACCTCTCGGTGGCGCAGTTCTTCCACCGCCACGTCGGCGTCGACCTCGAGGGCCGCGGCGAGGTCTTCGTCGCAGTGAAAGACAAGAACCTCCCGACCGAGCGCCAGGTGGTGCAGCCGGCCTTCGACGTGTCGGCCGCGGCGGCGGGTCGCTTCTTCCTCACCTCGTGGCTCACGCTCGAGCTGCAGCTGGGCTGGGGGGTGTCGGCGCGCTCGTCGATCGTCTCCGACGCGTCCCTCGCCCAGCGCACCGTCTTCTTCACCGGGCCGAGCTTCGGGGTGGTGGCGGGGCTCGCGCCGCTCCGCGCGGTGAGCGGGCAGGTGTACGCGCGGCTGCAGCCGTGGAACCTCGGGCTCAGCGGGCTCGACGGGTTCAAGGCCGGCTCGTACGTGGTGGGCGT
This sequence comes from Myxococcales bacterium, assembly GCA_038248085.1. Taxonomy (GTDB): domain Bacteria; phylum Myxococcota; class Myxococcia; order Myxococcales; family Myxococcaceae; genus Archangium_A. The sequence continues at coordinate 1,489 of JBBRUE010000775.1, forward strand.
GCAGGCCTCGCTGGGCGCGTTGCGGCTGGGCGACGTGCAGCTCGGCGTCGCCGCGTCGGTGGAGTTCGCGGGGACGAGCCTCGCCGCCACCGGGGGCGAGGCGTCGCAGCGGGCGCTCCGGCTCGGGGTGGGGCTCTCGGCTCAGCGGTGGATGGAGGACCCGGCGGTGACGCCGAAGCCCGAGCCGTCGCCCCCGCTCAGGGGTCACGTGGTGACGCAGACCGGCGAACCGGTGGCCGGCGCGGTGGTGACGCTCGACGATTCGCTGCGCGCGAACACCGACGCCGCGGGCGCCTTCGCGTTCAGCGGCGTGCCGCGCGGGAAGCACCGGGTGTCGGCGAAGAAGGAGGGTCGGACCCCCGCGGTGCTCGAGGTGGCGGTGCCGCTGGTCGCGCCGCTGGTGCTCGAGCTCGGCCCAGCCACCGGCCCGGGGCGAATCGTGGGTGTCGTGCGCGCAGGTTCCGCGGGGGGTGTGGGTCCGCCCGTGGCCGGCGCGCAGGTGCTGGCCGTCGAGACGCAGCAGCTGGTGAAGACCAACGCCGACGGGCGCTACACCCTCGAGCGCGTGGGCCCGGGCCCGGTGACGGTGCAGGTGAGGGCCGCCGAGTTCACCGAGGCCGAGGAGGTGGTGCAGGTGCCTCCCGGGGCCGAAGCCGTGCTCGACCTGGTGCTGACCCCGAAGACGGTGGCGGTGCGGGCGACGCTGCGCGGGCTGATCCGCGCGAAGAGCGGTGAGTTGATCAAGGCCATGGTGCGCATCGTGGAGCTGAAGCTCAAGCTGCAGGTGAAGCCCGATGGCCGCTTCACGGCCGACGTCCCGAGCGGGAAGTACACGTTGATCATCGAGGCACGCGGGTTCGTCACCCAGACCAAGACGATCGAGGTCTCGGGCGGCGACCAGGCCATCTTCCACGCCGAGCTCGAGCCGCTGCGCTGAAGGTCACGCCGGTCAGTCGAGGTCAGTCCGGACCACGCAGCGCAGCTCGACCCTGGTGAACGCGGCGATAGGTGCCCCGCACCCCTCTAATACCGCGCTGATTTCACCGTGCTTGACGGACCACCTCAGGCCGCTGGGGAGTCGAAGGCGAGAGGATCGGCCGATGCAGCGGTCGCTGGCGTTTGAATGCGAACCTCCTCTCTGCCCCGGAAATCCCATGCTCGCCCACTTGAAGCTCGGTACGAAGATCGCTGGTGGCTTTGCTGCGCTGTTGTTCATCACCTCGCTGGTGACCGCCTTCACGCTCTACGCGGTCCACGGCCAGACCACGGCCGCGACTGACCTGGCAGAGGAGACCGCCCCGCAGGTGCAGCTCGCCAACGAGCTCGAGCGCCATTCGTTGGCGATGACCCGTGCCCTGGACAGCTACGAGTTCACCCGCGAGCCCCGGTTCCTGGTCGAGGGCATGAAGTCCCTCGAGAAGGTCGAGAGCGCCATCGACGCGGCCAGCACCCTCGCGAAGAAGCACGAGCTGAAGACGTTCGGCGACGCCGTCGACAAGGTCGCGGCGCGGGCCAAGGACTCGCGGGCTCACGCAGAGAAGGCCCAGGCGAACACCGAGCAGATCGTCGAGGGGCGCGCCGAGATGAGCCGATCGGCTCACGCGTTCTTCGAGGCGGCCGACCGGGCCGTCCGCGGGCGCGGCGATGCGGTGGAGCTGCAGCGCGTGGTGCTCCTCGCGACGCAGGCGCAGCTCGCGGCGACGGAAGCGAACGCCAGCGACGACGCGAAGGTCATGGACGAAGCAAGCGCGCGGATCTCGGAGGTGACGCGCGCGCTCGACACGATGAAGACCATCGAGCGCGACAACGATCGACGCGCGGACCTCGAGCAGATGAGCCAGCTCGCGAAGACCTACGCCGAGCACCTCCGCGAGGTGCAGGCGTTGATGCTCGCGTCCGACGTGCTGGCCCGCGCGCGGGCGCTGACCGCCACCGAGGTCGTCGAGGGCGCGAAGGCCGTCTCGATGACCGGCATCGAGAGCACGATGCGTTCGTTGAACGAGGTGGCGCTCGCGCTGAGCGCCGTGCAGACGATCGTCGCCGTGGGCCTGCTCGCCGCCCTCCTGCTCGGCGTGCTGCTGGCGGTCGTCGTCACCCGCGGCATCACCTCGCCGATCAACCGCATCATCGGTGGGCTGACGGCCAGCAGTGAACAAGTGGCCTCGGCGTCGAGCCAGGTGTCGAGCTCGAGCCAACAGCTGGCCAACGGCGCCAGTCAGCAGGCCTCAAACCTCGAGGAGATCTCCAGCTCGCTCGAGGAGGTCACCTCGATGACCCGGCAGAACTCCGACAACGCCCGCAAGGCGAACGGGCTGGCGAAGAACGCCTCCGAGGCCGCCAAGACCATCGACGAGATCGCCTTCCAGACCAACCTCCTGGCGCTCAACGCCGCGGTCGAAGC
>JBBRUE010000776.1:0-3876 GCA_038248085.1 Myxococcales bacterium
CGGCGCCCCACAACATCGCGCTCTTGTCGAAGACCGCGTCGGCCTTCTTCTCTTTCGCGAGCGCGGCGATGAGCGGGCGGGCCCGGGCGAAGAGCGCCTCGCGCAGCCCGTCACGCTGCCCCTGGAGCTTCGCCAGCAGCTCGTGGCGCTCGGCTTCCGGCTTCTTTTGCGCGTCTTTCCAGGTCTTTTCGAGGCCCTTGGCCGCTTCCGCGCCAACCTTGCTGGTGTCGAGGAGGGCCGTGAGGTCGACGACGAGGAAGGTAGACATTGCGCAGCTCCGAGGGGTTCGGGGTTAAGTTGGGCACCATGCCTGTGACCGGTATTGGAAGTCCATCGACTCTTCGCACCACCAGCACCACCACCACGCCGGAGCCGAACGCCGTCACGGGCCCGGGGCCGCAGCCGGGTGTGCAGAACACCGGGTGGCAGGCCGGCACCAACACCCCGCAGCGCGCGCTCGACCTCTCGCTTCCGCCGCCGAGCGTGAGCGCCGATGACCTGCGCGCCACCATGCCCAACCCCGCGCGCCAGCAGCTCGAGGCGTCGCTCAAGACCTACACCACGCGCGTCGAGACGACGCTGGGTCACGACGCGATGAGCATCGCCCGTGGCAAGACGCCGGTGCGTGAAGGCGACACCCTGACCGCCGCGCAACAGACTGAGCTGCAGAGCGCGGCGACGGACCTCATCAAGGACCTGCCGCTCGGCGCGCTCAACCCGCAGCTCGCGGCGGCGGTGCAGTCGAAGCTGCAGGCCGCGGGTCTCGACACCCGCGACATCGCCACCACCAAGCTCAAGGACCTCGGCCAGATCGGCGGCGACGTCGCCAGGGACCTGATCAAGGACCTCAAGCAGAACTCGCCCACCGCCTACTACTCGCTGGCGGGCGGGCTGGCGGCCGCTGCGGGTGTCGTCGCGTGGACGGGTGGCAGCGCGAAGCTCGCGAGCCTCGGCATCAAGCCGGAGATCAAACAGAACTTCTTCGACAACCAGCTCGAGGTGAAGCTCCGCGGCGACTGGGACCCGCACTTCAAGAACTTCAACACCACGGCCACCGTCACCGGCCGCGTGGACCTCGGCGATGCGGGCCGACTCTCGGGCTCGGTCACGGCGAACTCCTCGACGGGCTTCGACAACGCGCGCGTGCAGTACGACCTCAACCGGCCGAACTTCAACCTCTCGGCCTACGGCACCGCGAACCGCAACGGCCTCGAGACCATCGGCGGCAGCGCGGTGTACCGGCCCAACGATGACCTCACGCTCTCGGCGGGGGTGAACCACAACTTCCAGACCGAGCGCACCACGGCCACCGCCGAGGCCTCGTGGAAGGTGAACCGCGATGTCGACTTCGCCCTCTCGGCGAGCCACGACTCCGCCGGTGACTCGCGCATCGGCGCGGGCGTACGCATTCGTTTCTGATGCGTCCGCGTCGCGGTGAGGGGAAGGTCTTCCTTCTCTTCATCGGCCTCTTGCTCGCCACCTGCCGCACCCCGCCGGCACCGGTCCCCGAGCCGGTCGTCGTCGCCCAGCCGTCACCGGTGGTGGAGATCGTCGAGGCGCCGCTGCCTCCGCCTCCACCCCGCCACACCATCGACCTCGCGCTCGGCGCGCCCTCGCTCGACCTGTTGCAGCGTGAGCTGCTCTTCGACGGCGGCGTGCCGCGGGCCGAGGAGCAGACCTTCCCTGACCGGTACTCCGAGCACGATGGCGTCTTCACCTTCCGCGGCGGCCCGCGTCGCGCCGGGGGCGCGTGGGGCGTCATCCCCCGCACGCCGCACACCCTCACCATTGCCTGGAGCGTCGCCACCGGGCAGAGCCGGGCCCCGTGGTTCGGCGGCTCGGGGTGGACGGGGCAGCCCGCCATCGTGCGGTGGCCCGCGGTGATGCGGCACTCGATGGAGAAGCTGGGCGCGCTCCGCCAGCAGGACGGCTTCGTCGAGGTGATCCAGGGCTCGCTCGACGGCCACGTGCACTTCATCGACCTCGCCACCGGCAAGCGGAGCCGCCCCGCGATCAACACCGGCAACCCCATCAAGGGCAGCGTGTCGCTCGACCCGCGCGGCTACCCGCTGCTCTTCGTGGGCCAGGGCATCCCCGAGAACAAGCCGATCGGTCTGCGGGTGTACGAGCTCATTCACCACGCCGAGGTCTTCTTCCTGCCGGGCAGCGACAAGGCCGCGCCGCGCCGCGAGTGGGGGGCCTTCGATTCGTCGGGGCTGCTCAACCGCGCGACCGACACCTACGTCGTGGGCGGGGAGAACGGGCTCATCTACCTGCTGCGGCTGCACACCGACTTCGACCCGCTGGCGCTGACGCTCTCGGTCGCACCGGAGGTCGCGCGCTACCGCTACAAGTCGCCGGGCCACACGTACTTCGGCGTGGAGAACTCGCTCTCGGTGCTGGAGAACCTCGCCTTCTTCGCGGACAACGGCGGCACGCTGCAGGCGATCGACCTGCGCACCATGACCCCGCGGTGGAAGTTCGAGGCCGGCGACGACACCGACGCATCGCTCGCGCTGGAGGTCGAAGACAGCGGCCCCAGGCTCTACACCGGCACCGAGGTCGACAAGACAGGGACCAAGGGGAAAACCTGGCTGCGCAAGCTCGACGGCCTCACCGGCACGCCGGAGTGGCAGCGGAGCTACGCGTGTCTCGGCGCGCTGGCGCCCAAGAAGATCGACGCGGGGGTGTTCGCCACGCCGACCCTCGGCACCGGCGAGGTGAGCGACCTGGTGTTCTTCGTGCTCTCGCGCTGCCCGGGGCCTGAGAACGGGGTGCTGCTGGCGCTCGACAAGAAGACCGGCGCGGAGGCGTGGCGCTTCGAGCTGCCCCTGTACAGCTGGTCGACGCCGACGCTGTTGACCGATGAAGACGGCCACCCCTGGCTGCTCCACGGGGGCATCGGGGGCGTGGTGCGGCTGTTCGACGCGCGCACCGGGCGGGTCGCGGCCAGCGTGCAGCTCGAGGGCGACATCGAGTCGTCCCCCGCGGCGTTCGACGGCCGCGCGGTGTTGGGCACCCGCGCGAACCGCATCTACGGCCTCGACATTCGCTGACTACTCGAGGTGGGCCTCAGGGGTTGAACTTGAGCGTTGCACCGGGACGCGACGACGAAAGAAGCAGTGAGCGCATCTTCATGGAGCGTTCCTTCACTTCTCGAGGATGAAGAGGACGACGGCGGCCGCGGCGGCGACTCCGGCCACGCCGTAGGTGACGTTGGAGGCCATCGCCAGGGTCGTCGTGTCCTTGACCAGCTGATTGGCTGCGTCCCGGCTGTGCACCTTCGTCGTCAGCTCGTTCGACGTGCCCTGCGCTGCCACGCCCAGCCCGATGGCCGCGCCGAGGCTGGCGACTGCCACTCCGCCCGCGACGTAGGTGAAGACCCGCCCACCCTTCTTCGGCTCGACCGGCGCCACCACCACCGGCGGCATCGGCGGCGACGTGCCCGGTTCGGTCACCGTCTTCACCGGCTCCACCTTTGGTGCGTCCGTGGCGGCGACGGGCGTGGTCCCCACCGGCCGCAGTGAAATCGTCATCTCCGTCGCCCGCGTCGTCTGCATCACGAAGGCGCGCTCCACCTTCTCGTAGCCCTCCGCCGTCACCGCCAGCGTGTGGTTGCCCGCGGTCAGCTCCACCGACGCCGGCGAGCTCCCCAGCTCCTTCCCGTCCACCGCGATGCGCGCCGTCGGGGGGTCGGCGAACACCATCAACTGCTGCTGCCCCTTCTCCCTCAGGCGCCGCTCCAGGTTCGCGATGGCGTCGCTCACCGTCTCCTTGTCCTTCGCGTCCGGCGCCAGCCGCAGGTAGTCGCGGTACGCCCGCAGGGCCTTCGCCGTCTCGCCCAGCTGCTCCTGGCACTTCCCGATGTTGAAGTAG
>JBBRUE010000777.1:0-3868 GCA_038248085.1 Myxococcales bacterium
CCAGCATCGAGCGGGTCACCAGCGAGATGCGGTTGCGTTCGTCGGGGGCGAAGCGACGCTCCCACAACACCCGGGGCACCACGCCGAACATCGCGCCCCCGTCGAGTGACAACCGCCCCTCGACCAGCGGGTGCACCGTCATCGGGCCGAGTCGCAGCGCCATGCGGGGCACTGTGACATCATCGGGCACGTGCAGCACTCCTACGATCTGCTTCTGCAGGGCAAGAGCCCGGGTGATGCGGTCCCCCTCGACGGGTTGATCGCGGCGCTCGGCGCGCGGGGTGCCACGCTCTCTCCCGAAGGGCGCGGCACCTGGAAGCTGGCCGAAGGCGAAGTCGACATCGCGCCGCTGATGGAAGCGGGCACCGTGAAGGGCCTCGACGTGCGCGTGCCCTTCCACGATCAGACCGCGCTGGTCGAGGCGGTGGCCAAGGAGCTGGTCGACCTGTCGGCGGCCACCGGCACGCGCCTCACCGATCCCCAGCGCGGCGACTCGGTGACGCTCACCTCGCTGTCCGCGGTGATCGACGAGTACCTGCGCATGGCGCGCTACGCCGGCGAGTACGGAGGGGTCGGCGCCGCGCTCGGGCTCTCGACCCACGTCTCGGCCACCAGCGACCGCGATTCATCGTCGTTTCGCTGGCTGCTGGTGCTGATGGTCTTTCTGATGGCGGTCTACGCGGGGTTTCGCACCATCGAGGGGCTCCGCGCCGCGCGCGAGGCCGCGACCGAGGAAGCGCCAGGCCCGGTGAACGGCCCGCCGAAAGTCCCCCGGAAGTGACGCCAGGGCCTCGGCGTCGGTGAAGCGGCGGTCGAGCTCGAAGCCCAGGAAGTTGGTCGAGAAGTAGAGCACCCCCTGCTCTGAGAGCAGCCCGCGCGCCTTCTCGACCAGCCAGCGGTGATCGCGCTGCACCTCGAAGCGGCGGCCCATCTTCTTCGACGACGAGAAGCTCGGCGGGTCGAGCACGACGAGGTCGTACTCACCGCGCGCTGCGTCGATCCACGCCAGGACGTCGTCGCGGACCACGCGGTGCTTCGGGCCGGGAGCGAAGCCGTTGAGCTTCAGGTTGCGCTCGGCCCACTCGCAGTAGGTGTTCGAGAGATCGACGGTGGTGGTCTCCGCGGCGCCGCCGGCGAGCGCGTGCACGGTGAAGGCCCCGGTGTACGCGAAGAGGTTCAAGAAGCGCTTCCCCTTCGCCTCGGAGCGCACCCGCGCGCGCGTCACCCGGTGATCGAGAAACAACCCGGTGTCGAGGTAGTCGCTCAGGTTGCACTCGAAGGTGAGCCCGTGCTCCTGCACCTGGACGAGCGTCGACTGGGTGCCGAGGCGCTCGTACTGGCCGCGGCCCCACGGGTGCTTCTCGTGCGTCTTGGTGAAGATCTTCTCCGGCGGCAGCTCGAGCGCGGCGGCCGTGGCGCGCACCACCTCGGCGCGGGCCTGATCGATCGAGCCGTCGCGCACCTGGCTGCGGCGCGGGTACTCCATGACGTGGGCGAAGCCGGCGTACCAGTCGACGGCGAAGGGCCACTCCGGCATGTCGAGATCGTAGATGCGAAACGCCGTCACGCCCTCGCGCTCGGCCCACTTGAAGCGCTGCTTCGCGTTCTTCCGCAGCCGGTTCTCGAAGTCGGACACCGGCTACTCGTGCCACAGGTGGGGGCGCTCGACCATGGCGCTTTCGCCTCGCCGGGCTCTGTGCTGAGTCGCCGCCATGCGCTTCGACACGCTCGCCATCCACGCAGGCCAGCACCCGGACCCCACCACCGGCGCGATCATGACGCCGGTGTACTTCACCTCGACCTACGTCCAGGACGGGCCGGGCGAGCACAAGGGCTACGAGTACTCGCGCACCAGGAACCCCACCCGCGGCGCGCTCGAGGCGTGCCTCGCCGCCCTCGAGGGCGCGAAGTTCGGGGCGGCGTTCGGCTCGGGCTGCGCGGCGTCCGATGCGCTGATGCACATGCTGTCGGCCGGCGATCACGTGGTGTGCAGCGATGACGTCTACGGCGGCACCTTCCGTCTGTTCGACAAGGTCTACGCGCGCCACGGGCTCACGTTCTCTTTCGTCGACATGACGAACCCCGAGAACATCGAGAAGGCGATCACCCCGAAGACGAAGATGGTGTGGGTCGAGACGCCCACCAACCCGATGCTGAAGTTGATCGACCTCTCGCGCGCCGCGGAGATCGCGAAGAAGCACGAGCTGATCAGCGTCTGCGACAACACCTTCATGACGCCGTACTTCCAGCGCCCGCTCGAGCACGGCTTCGACATCGTCACCCACTCGACGACGAAGTACCTCAACGGGCACTCCGACGTGGTCGGCGGCTTCGTGGCGACCTCCAACAAGGACCTCGCCGCGCGGATCTCCTTCCTCCAGAACGCAACCGGCGGCGTGCCGGGGCCGATGGACTCGTTCCTCGTGCTGCGCGGCGTGAAGACCCTCCACGTGCGCATGCAGCGCCACGAAGAGAACGCGCACAAGGTCGCCGACTTCCTGGTCAAGCACCCCAAGGTGAACAAGGTCACGTACCCGGGCCTCACCTCGCACCCCCAGTACGAGCTGGCGAAGAAGCAGATGAAGGGCTTCGGCGGCATGATGACCTTCGACATGAAGGGCGGGCTCGAGAACGCGCGCCGCTTCCTCAAGACGGTGAAGGTCTTCGCCTGCGCCGAGTCGCTGGGGGGCGTCGAGTCGCTCATCGAGCACCCGGCGATCATGACCCACGCGTCGATCCCCGTGGAGAACCGCCTCAAGCTCGGCATCACCGACGGGCTCATCCGCCTGTCCGTGGGCATCGAAGACGCGAACGATCTCATCGACGATCTGAAGGCCGGGTTCGACGCCGCCTGAGCCGTGTTTCGTGAGAGAGTGCGCGCGTGTTGTCCCTGGTCGTCGCTCTCGTCGTCCTTGCTCCGGAGATTCCTCCGGAGTGTCAGGCGCCTCCCGCCCGCGAGGTGTCGGGGCTGACGACCCTCGCGCAGTCGTCGGGTTCGCTCTCCGTCGGCCTCGATAGCGTCGCGACGTGGTGTTTCGATTCCGGCGGGACGTGGACCGCCGGCGAGACGCCCGCCAAAGGCAAGAAGCTCACCCCCAACGCCGAGCCCACCGGTGACTGCCGCAAGGCCATCATCTCGTGCGAAGCGGCGCGTGCCTCGATCGGCGCTGAGCGGAAGCAACTGCTCTACGACGTCCTCGGAGAACTCGAGCGGCCGTTCCTGGGCGTGAAGTACAAGCCCAAACGGAGCGGGCTGGCTGAACGTCCTCCCGAGGTCGCGGAGTGCTCGGCGCACGATCGTTCGACGCTCTTCTCTCACGCGCAGGCACGCATGGACCTCGCGCGGCTCGCCAGCCAGGCGCAGAGCGAATACGCGAACTACCGCACATGGCTCTATTCCGAGGGCCTCAAGTGCGCGCAGGCCGTCGCTCGTGGTGAGAAGGACTACACACAGCGCCGCGTGGCCATCGATACCCCGACGCAGAGCGGGGGCACGCAGCAGGTTCCCGGTGCGGCAGCGACGGGGACGGCCGGAGCCGCGAACTCAGGCGCCAGCGGCACTGCGGCTCGCACGACGGACGGCGGCGCAAACGGAGTGGTTGCTGGCGGGGCGACGGGCAGCGGTGCGACCGCGACGGGCGTCACGCTCGGCACCGGGACCATCGGCGGAACGAGCACTCGCGGGACTGGCGGCGGAATGACCGGGAGCGGAACGACCGGTGCCGGAACGGTGAGTGGAAGCGGAACGACCAGGACCGGAACGACGGGTGCCGGGACGACCGGTGCCGGAACGACGGGTGCCGGGACGACCGGAGCCGGAACGACGGGAGCTGGGACGACGGGAGCTGGAACGACGGGTGCTGGAACG
>JBBRUE010000778.1:0-3863 GCA_038248085.1 Myxococcales bacterium
ACCGGCATGGAGACGGAGCTGGGGAAGATCGCGCACCTCCTCTCGACGGCCACCGAGCAACAGACCCCGCTCCAGGTGCAGCTGGCGAAGGTGGGCCGTTCCCTGGTGTGGCTGTGCCTCGCCGTCGTCGCGGTGGTGGCGCTGCTGGGCTTCGTTCGCGGCATCCCCTGGCTGGAGCTGCTCACCTCGTCGATCTCGCTCGCCGTGGCCGCGGTGCCCGAGGGGCTGCCCGCCATCGTCACCATCGCGCTCGCGGTGGGCGTGCAGCGCATGGCCGCGCGCCACGTGCTGGTGCGCAAGCTCCCGTCGGTCGAGGCCCTCGGCAGCACCACCGTCATCTGCACCGACAAGACCGGCACGTTGACCCGGGGCCAGATGTCGGTGCGCGAGGTGTGGGGCGACGAGGCCGCGGTGGTGCGCGCCGCCGCGAGCTGCTGCGACGCCGAGCTGACCGACAAGGGCGGGGTGGGTGACCCGACGGAGGTGGCGATCCTCGAGAAGGCGCGCGCGCTGGGCCTCGAGCGGAGCGTGCTGGAAGGCGAGCACCCGCGGCGCCGCGTGTTCCCCTTCGATGCGGTGCGCAAGCGCATGGCCATCGAGCGCGCCGATGGCGTGCTGTACGTGAAGGGCGCGGTCGATCTCCTCCTGCCGCTGTGCGTGGCGGGCGGGGAGGGCGCGGCGGCGAAGAACGACGAGCTGGCGAAGCGCGGGCTGCGCGTGCTGGCGGTCGCCGTTCGGCGCGACGTGCCGGCCGACGACGCCCAGCCGGAACGCGAGCTCACCCTGCTGGGGCTGCTGGGCCTCGCCGATCCCCCGCGGCCCGAGGCGGTCGAGGCCATTCGCAAGGCGCACCAGGCCGGCATCCGCACGGTGATGATGACCGGCGATCACCCGGCCACCGCCGAGGCCATCGCGCGCGAGCTGGGGTTGCTGGCGCCTGGACAGTCGCCGGCAGGCCGGGTGTACGCGCGCGTCACGCCGGCGGACAAGCTGCGCATCGTGCGTGAGCTGAAGGCGGCGGGGGAGATCGTCGCGATGACCGGCGACGGCACCAACGACGCGCCCGCCCTCAAGGAGGCCCACGTCGGCATCGCCATGGGCATCTCCGGCGTCGAGGTGACGCGCGAGGCGGCCGACATCGTGCTCAGCGACGACAACTTCGCCTCGATCATCGACGCGGTGAAGGAAGGCCGCGGCATCTACGACAACATCCGCAAGACGCTGGTGTACCTGCTGGGCGGCAACGTGGGCGAGCTGCTGGTGACGCTGGTGGCCTCGGTGATGGGGCTGCCGTTGCCGCTGCTCGCGCTCCACCTCTTGTGGGTCAACCTCGTCACCGACGGGCTTCCCGCCCTGGCGCTGGTGATGGACCCCGCCAGTGACGAGGCGCTCAGTCGTCCGCCCCGGCCGGCGACCGAGCCGATGCTGGGCCGGCCGGAGTGGCTGCGCGTGGGCCTGGTGGGGGTGCTGGTGGGCGGCATCTCGCTGGCGGCGTTCGCGCGCGCCCTCCACACCGACTCGCTCGAGCACGCCCGCACCCTGGTGTTCAGCACCCTGGTGTTCGCGCAGATCTTCAACGCCGTCGCCTTCCGCAGCTTCGATCGCGTCTCCTTCGAGGTCGGCGCCTTCACCAACCCGCGGTTGCTGGTGGTGATGGTGGTGACCATCGCGCTGCACCTCGGGCTGGTCGCGCTGCCCTTCACCAACGCCCTGTTCCACCTGGGGCCCTTCAGCTGGGGCGTGATGGGGCTCGCGCTGGGCCTGGGCCTCGTGCCCGCCACGGTCATCGAAGTGTGGAAGCTGGTGCGTCGGCCGTTCGTCGCGAAGCGAAAGGGCTAAGACCTGCGCATGGTCGGCAGGTACGAGACGGTTCGAAGCGCGGTCGCACAGGCGGTGGATCACGTCGTCGAGCGAGCGCTCGCCCCTGCGCCCCGCGTGGCGAGGCACTGGGAATCGACCTCGAAGCTCACCTGGTTTGGCGCCGGGGCCGATCACCACCACACGTCTCGTGGTCCTTCGGCCGGCTGCGCGACCTGCCGGTAGTCGAAGGCCAGCGGCACACCGTCGGGGTGTTCAACCTCCGCCAGAGCAGCTTTCCCGGCGTCGATGAGCGGGTGTGGCGCGCCGCCGTCGAGGCCCTGCTCCCCCCGGGGGTCGACGGCGCGACGCGGGTGTTCCTCCAGCGGGTCGCCGCTCAGCTGGCCGTCGCCGACGCGCTGCGGACCCTGCCGGGGCGGGTCGGCTGCGAGGTGAGCCTCTTCGCGCGGCCCGACGCCGTCGACCTGCCCGCGAGCACGCCGCGCTGGCCGGAGCAGGCGCGCGAACGGGTCGCCGCGGCCCTGGCGGAAATGGACGAGCAGCTTCGGGTGCGGTGCGAGCGGCTGTGGGCGGCCGAGCCGAAGGTGCTGCTCGACGCCGTCGCGACGTCTCCTCCGTAGGAGTCGCTCGACGCCTGTGAGAAAAGGCGCCCCTGATGGGCCCGCCGTCCGAGACGCTGGCTTCACCCTCGGTGGCGCTGCCGCCGGACACCCTCGTGCTCGACGGCCGGTTCCGCGTGGTGCGCCTGCTGGGGCGCGGCGGCATGGGCTACGTCTACCTCGCCGAGCAGGTCTCGCTCGGGCGGCCGGTGGCGATCAAGGTGCTGCGCAACGATCTCCCGCTGACCGCCGGCTTCACCGAGCGCTTCCGCCGCGAGGCGCTGCTGCTCAGCTCCGTCGAGCACCCGGCGGTGGTGCGGGTCATCGACTACGGGGCGCAGGGCGACGCCCCCTGCCTCGTCATGGAGTACGTCGAAGGCGAGACGCTGGAGGCCGTGCTCGAGCGCGAAGCGCCGCTGTCGGTCGAGCGGGCGGAGCGGCTCCTCCTCCAGCTCGCGCAGGGCCTCTCGGCGATCCACGCGAAGGGCATCGTGCACCGCGACCTCAAGCCCGAGAACGTGGTGATCACCACGAGCGCCGATGGCCACGAGCAGGCGCGGCTCCTCGACTTCGGCATCGCGCGGCTGATGGTCGACGAAGACGCGGGCGCGAAGTCGTCGGTCACCCAGGCGGGCATGGTGCTGGGCACGCCGGAGTACGTCTCGCCCGAGCAGGGCATGGGCCAGGAGCTCGACGCGCGCAGCGACCTCTATGCGCTGGGGGTCATCCTCTTCCGCGTGCTGACCGGAAAGCACCCCTTCCCCGGGCCGTCGGCGCGCGAGTTCATCTCGCAGCACATTCACCAGCCGCCCCCCGCGCTGCTCGACGTCGCCCCGCACCTCGCGGGCTTCCCGGCGCTGGTGGCCGCCGTCAACTCCTGCCTCGAGAAGGACCCCGCACGCCGGCCGCAGACGGCCACCGGCCTCTACGCCCTCGCCACCGCGAAGACGCTGACGCTCTCGACGCCGCTGGGCCCGCCGCCGTCCGCGCTGCGCCCGACGCGCCGCCCCGCAGCGGTGAAGGCGGCCCTCATCGGCGCGGTGGTCGGCGTGCTCGTCACCACGCTGCTGTGGTTCACCTGGTTCAACGAGCCCGTCCGCCACGCGCACCGCCTCGTCGACGCCGGCCGCGGGAGCGAGGCGCTGCAGGTGATCGAAGACCTCGGCCCGAAGTCGCAGACGTGGCCCCTGCAGCAACTGCGCGCCGCGGCGCTGCACCAGGTCGGCCGCCACGACGAAGAGTGGAAGGTGATGGGCACCCCGGCCGACGAGAATGAGCCGCTCGAGCCGGCCGCGCTCGAGGTCCTCGCCGACGACTTCGGCCACGCCGAGACCCCGCGCCTGCGCAAGCTGCTCACCACGCTGCCCAAGGCGAGGGTGCTCCCCACGCTGCAGGCGCTCGCGCAGACCGAGCAACGCTGGGCGCAGTGGGGCGCGCTGCGCTTCA
>JBBRUE010000779.1:0-3859 GCA_038248085.1 Myxococcales bacterium
AGCGACTACCCGTGCACGCAGAGCCGCTTCAACGGCGTGCTGCGCTCGTTCTGCACACCACCGGGGGCCGGGTGCGCGGCCTCGCAGGGCGGCTTCTGCGATCGCTACGCCGTGCCCCAGCCCTGCTCCAGCGCGAACGACGCGGGCACCTGCGATGGCGCCCGCACCTGCGTGGGCGGGCGTTTCTCGACCTGCGGCGCGTCGACGCCCGCGTGCAAGGCGAGCTGTGAGCAGGCGCCCCGTGCCGGCTGCACCGAGGCGCTGTGTCCCGCGGCCACCCAGCTCCCGAACCACTGCGGTGACTGCGCGACCGCGTGCCCAGGCGTCGGTGCCCCCGGCGTGAACGTGACCTGCGCGACGAGCGGCTGCACCTTCAGTTGCCAGGGTGAGAAGTACGACGTCGATCAGCGCCCCGACTCCGGTTGTGAAGTCGCCGACGCGCCCACCGGCAATCACCTTTCGGCCAACGCCGCGGGCCAGGGCTCGCTTCCGTGCAACGACTCGGCGCTGCTCGCCGTGGCCGGCGTCGTTCCCAGCGACGTGCGGCTGCACGAACTCCCGGCCATCGCGGGGTTCGGCCTGGCCCAGGGAGCGGCCCCCGATTTCCTCTCGGTGAACGCGACGGGCGGTACGTTCTGCGCAAACGACGTCGGCCTCACGTTCACGGTCACAGGCGCGCCGGTGCCCGCGTGCTTCACCCTCACGGTGACCACCGACAAGGGCGCGTACACGTGTTCCACCGATGCGACCGGCGTGTGCACCATCACCCAGGGCTCTCGCTCGTACTCGGGCGGCACCACCATCGCCCTCAAGGTCGAGCGCACGTGCGCCGCGGCGGCGGTGAACGCGCGCTACACCATCAACGGCCACTTCTGAATCAGCGCCTCGTCTTCCCCAGGCGCTCGAGGTGCCAGGCCATGAGGAAGAGCCGCTTCTCGGCGTGCGCCAGCCGGTCGCGCAACTGGCCCGCGAGGACGCCGGGCATCACCAGCGACGAGACCGTAGCCATCACCAACACCAGCTTGGTCAGCCCCGCGGGGAAATGGATCAAGCGGGGCAGCACGCGGATTTGATCGAGGCTGAAGTCGTAGGCGGGGCTGATCAGCCCCAGCTCCTCGAGCAGGAACGGCGCCAGCACGACGAACAACCCGGCCGCGACGACGAGCGCGCGCGCCCGGGGGCGGAGGTGGCTGGCGAACATCACCACGCACGTCGAGACGATGCAGGGCACCACCACGAAGGACCCGAAGATGAGCGACAGGCCGAGCAACGCGAGCCCGGTGGCGGCCATCACGGCGTTGATGCCCCCGCGCGAGAGCTGCCGTCGTCGGCCTGCGGCCAGGGACAGGACGAGCGCGCCCATCACCGCGGCGACGATCGCGCCCGCCACCGGGACGCTCACCGGCCCCATCGCCCAGACGAGGGGGACGAGCGCCAACCACATGCCCATGCGCAATGACACGGCGCTCGCCACGCCGGCCCGCGCGCGGCCCTCGGCCTCGAGGCGCGCGGCCTCTGCTTCGGGCGGCAGGGTCTGCGGCACGTGGGTGATGAGCCGGCGCAGGAGCTCGAGCCCGACGGGGTTGCCCGGGTCGAGGGCCAGCGCGCCACTCAGCTCGCTCATCGCCGTCTCGCGCTGGAACGTCGTCGCCTCCGCGATGCCCTCCACCACCGGCCGGGCCCGCGCGAGGTGGCTGGCAGCCAGGGCGCGGCGCACTTCGAGGTCGCGGTCGCCGTCGAGGTACCGCTCCACCGCCTCGGCGAGGGCGCGCGCATCGCCGGTCCGTTTCGAGGGCTGGAGCGCGGTCGCGGCGATGACCACCGCGTCGAGTTCCGGAGGAACGTTCGCGAGCGGGGTGTCGAGGCACGGTGAGTGGGCGCCCCCTTCCAGCGTGCGCGCGATTCGCTCGGTGGCGAGGCCGGGGTGCATCGGCGTGAGGGTCAGCAGCTCGTAGAGGATGGCCCCGAGTGCGTAGACATCGGCGCGCGCGTCGAGCGGGTCGCCGTAGATCTGCTCGGGGGCCATGAAGCCCGGGGTGCCGAACACCGAGCCGCCGCGGGTGGCCTGGGCGATCGCCTGCGCGAGGTCGCGAGCCGGGCCGCTGTCCTGCCCGACCTGCGCGAGGCCCCAGTCGAGGACATGCACGTCGCCGAAGTCGCCGAGCATGATGTTCCCGGGCTTCAGGTCTCGGTGGAGCACCGCGCGGCTGTGTGCGAAGTCGATCGCCAGGCACACCTGCACGAAGGCCGTCAGCAGGCGCCGGCGGGGGAAGCGGGCGCGCAGCTCGACGTCACCGGCCGCGAGCCCGACGAGCACGGTCTCGAGCGTCAGCCCGCGCACCTGCTTCATCGTGAAGTACGGAACGCCGTTCGCGTCCTGGCCGAGCTCGTAGACCGGCACCACGGCCGGGTGCTCGAGCTGGCCCTGGACGCGCGCCTCGCGGAGGAAGCGGCGCTGCCCGTCGGCGGTCGCCGCGACCTCCGGGTGCATCACCTTCATCGCCACGCGGCGCCCGAGCGTGGGGTCGGTGACCACGCGCACCTGGCCCATGCCTCCTTCGCCGAGCAGCACCCCCGGGTCATAGCGCGCCGCCGAGCTGGTGCCGTCGAGCGGCGCGTCGAGGGGCGAGCTGCGCGACGGTTCGAGGTCCAGGCCGAGCTGCGGTCGCGTGGTGTCGTTTCCCGGCCAGGCGTGGGGCATGCGCGGCCCGGCTGCACGCGACGCGCCACGTTCGGGCAGGGGCGTCGTCACGCTGCACGCTGTGCACGTTCCTGCACAGGCGTGAAGCGCGGTTCCCTTCTTCAGCGCTTCGGGCAGCGCGCGTCTGTCTTGAACGAGACGTGCTTCGCGGTGGCGAGCGCGGCGTTCACCTTCGCGACGAGCTCGCTTCGTTCGGCCTCGCTCAGCGGCGAGAGATCGAGACAGACGTCGTACTCCCCCTCCTTGCCCCACGACTCGCCGCTCACCTTCGCCTTCGTGCCGGCGAGCACGGCCTGGAGCCGCTGCCCGGCCTGGTGGTCAGTGCCGCAGCAGATGCTGCCGAACGTGATGACGAGGCTCGACGGGCTGCTCGAGAGGGCGAGGGACGCGAAGAGGGCGAGGAGCGACATGCCCCGCATCATGCCCCGTTTCGTGAATGGGCTCTCGCCGGCGGGGCACAGTGAATGTGCGGGTCCACCTTCCGTCCACTCGCGGCCCCTTCGCTCGAGGACACCCATGGACATCGAGAACGCCGAGCCCTCACTGCGCCGCGTCGAGTGTGCCGTCGCCATCGTCTGGCCCGAAGACCGGGGTGATCCGGTGTGCGAGATGTTCCGCGTCGACCACCAGGCGATGACCTGGACCTCGAAGCACTTCTCGGGAGGGGCGACCTTCGACGACGGCGGGCGGCTCCACGCGGGTGAGACGGCGCGGCTCCTGGCCGAGAGCGGCACGGGCAGCGGCATTCACCGCTACGCACCGCAGACCACCGTCACCTTCATCGTCGCCGACATCGACGCGGAGGCCTTCGAAGAGACGCGGCCGACGGAGTGGACGGTGGAGCGGCTCGGCCGGCTCCCGGGCGCCTCGGTCTCGAAGCACCGCCGCTAGACCGCGCTCACTTCCAGCGCTCCAGGAACTTCGCCGCGTCGGGGCCCTGGCGTTCGCGCAACGCGATGCACTGCGACATATCAATTTCGCTCAACATGGCAACTTTGTTGTCGCCATAGTTTTCGAACATGATGCCGCCAACCACTTCGAAGAAGCGATTTCTTGGCAAGAAATGGAAGCGGGTCATCTGCCAGTTCCTCCGGCCAGGCAGTCACGGCTCATTGCAGGCTCTTGAGAAGATCACCGACTTCGCTTTGCAGAGGAAAC
>JBBRUE010000780.1:0-3853 GCA_038248085.1 Myxococcales bacterium
CGAAGAGGCCGTGCAGCCCGGCGCCGAGCAGCAGCACCATGAACGGCGTCAGCGCCGCGTCGTATTGGTTCCACCACGCGGGCGTCACCAGGAAGGCCGCCACCAGCAGCCCCACGCCCAGCAGCGCAGCGCGTCCGACGAGGCGCATCGTCCCGAAGAGCGCGAAGGGCGTCGCCAGCAGCGTGAGGATCGACGCATCGAGGGAGCGCGCGACGAACATCTCGTGGAGCCGGGTGAGTCGATCGAGATCTCCGTCCGGCGGCCGCAGCGAGTGCACGGTGACGAGCTGGAGGAAGAACTCAGAGGGCGCGGCGAGGGCGAAGGGCAGCACCACGAGCGCGAACGTCGCGACCGCGGCGAGGACGAGGGGGCGGCGGAAACCCGGGGCGCAGACCACGAAGGCCACCAGGCACCACAGGCCGCCCCACAGCTTGAAGGCGACCGCGAGCCCACAGAAGAGGCCGGCCCCCAGCACCCGGCGCCGCGTCGTCACCCCGCTGAGGAGCACGAGCGCCGCCAGCCCCGCACCGTTCATCAGCGGCTCGAGGAAGACGCCGCGGTCGGTGATGACCGTCTCCCACCACAACGCGTAGAAGAACGCCGCGCCGACGCCCGCCCAGCCGCGGAAGAGCCGGCCGACCAGGACTACGTTGAGCGCACCGACCGAGGCGGACAACAACCGGCCGAGGAAGAGCGCGGTCTTCGGGCCCGCCAGCGCCGCGGGGGCGAGCCACAGCAACACGCCCGGCGGGTGCAGGAACACGAAGTCTCGCCACGGGAGCTTGCCCTGCAGCAGCACCGTCGCCGCCGACACGTAAACGCCCTCGTCATAGTCGATGGCGCCCAACAGCCCGCCGGGCACCACGCGCACCAGCAGGGCGGCGACGAAGCCAACCACCGAGAGCACCGTGAGGAGCGAGGGCCGCACGCGCGCCGAAGTATCACGCCGAGCCTCGAGCGATCGCGGACGCCGTCATGCCGGGTCGTCGGCACCGAGCGCCTGGAAGCGGGCCGTGGCTGCGGCGTCGAGCGGGCTGAGCGCCCGCAAGAGCCCCCGCAGCCCTGGCGCACCGCTACGTCGTGCTCCGCAACCCGTGGGGCGAGCGAGCCCGCGCGCGACGGCGTCGATGTCGGGGTCTTCCGGCTCGAGCTCGAAGACTTCGTGAAGCGCTACGCGCAGCTCCAGTTCACGCTGATCTGATCGAGGGGCCGTCGCTCAATGCGGGACTGGCTGATCGGTTTGCGGCTCCGCGGGACACGAACTACTTCGCCGCCCGCGTCGCGAATCGACTCAGTTTTCCGTGAGCGCACGAATAGGGTCGCCGCGTGGACGAGTTCGGCCTCATCGACCGCTTCGTGTCGTGCTTCGACGTGGCGCCCTCCCCCGCCGGGCCGGGCGACGACTGCGCGGTGCTGCCCCGCCAGGGCGCCTCGTGCGTGACCACCGACGCGATCGTCGAAGACGTGCACTTCACCCGGCGTGCGTTCTCGTTCGCCGACCTCGGCCACAAGGCGCTGGCGGTGAACCTCTCTGACCTCGCGGCCATGGGGGCGCGCCCGACGTGGTTCACGGTGGCGCTCGGGTTGCCCAAGGAGCTCTCGGTGCGGGACCTGGTGCAGCTCGGCCGGGGCATGTCGGCGCTCGCGCGGGTCCACGGCGCGCAACTCATCGGCGGCAACGTCACGCGGTCGCGCCAGCTGTCGATCACCATCACCATCGCTGGCGCCCTCGACGGAAAGCCGCTGCTCCGCTCGGGAGCGCACCCGGGGGATCTGCTCTTCGTCTCCGGCACCCTCGGTGACGCCGCGGGCGGACTGCGGGCCCTGCAGCGGCAGGTGAAGGCCCCGGTACTCATACGGGCCCAGCGGTGGCCGGCGCCCCACCTCTGGTTCGCGGCGCACGCGCGGCGGTACGTGCACGCGGCCATCGACGTGTCCGACGGCCTCGCGCAGGACCTGGCCCACGTATGCCACGCCTCTGGGGTCGGAGCGGCCCTCCGCAGCGAGGCGATCCCGCGGAGCGCGGCGTTGCTTCGTTTCGCCCCCCGCGACGCTCTCGACCTCGCGCTGCGCGGCGGCGAAGACTACGTGCTGCTCGTCGCCGCCCCGCCCCGGCACCGGGACGCGCTCACCGCGCTGGGTGCGTTCGAGATCGGAACCATCACCGCCGAGCAGGGTCTCACCCTCGACGGCCACCAGCTCACCGGGAAGCTCGGCTTCCAGCACCGCCGATGATGCCCGCGCACTTCAGGCTCGCCTCGCTCGGGCTCTGGTTGGGCCTCCTCGCGGTGGCGATCTTCACTGCGCCGCCCGCAGCCCCTGACACCGCGGCGCTCATCGCGCACCTCATGAGCGGGCAGCTCGAAGGCGTGAACGTGTCGCTCTTCGCGCTCTTCAACCTGATGGGCGTGTGGCCCTTCGCCATGGCCATCGCGTTGCGCTTCGATGCGCCGTGGTGGAAGTGGTCGTTCCTCGCAGGGAGCTTCGTGCTCGGGGCCTTCGTGCTGCTCCCCTACTTCATGCTGCGCCCGTGGCTGGTGCCGCCGGTGGAGCCGCAGTCCTTCCTCGGGCGGGTCCTCGCGAGCCGCTGGCTGCTCCGCGCGCTGGCGGTGGCCGGCGTCGCCGGGGTCGCCGTCTTCCTCCTCGGGGACCTGCGCGGCTTCACCGGGCTGTGGCGGACGCAGCAGTTCCCCTACGTGATGTCCTTCGATTTCCTCGCGATGACGCTCGCCGCCGGGCTCCTGGTGCTCGAACGCCGCTTGTGAATCGGAAGGTGGTGGGCTCGTCTGGCCCTCCCATGATCCTCCCCCTCCTGGTGTCTCTCTCGCTGAGCGCCTCGCTCGCGGAGCTCAAGCTCGACCCTCACAGCTACGAGACCACGATCATCGAGAACCTGACCGATGGGTTCGGGTACGTGCCCCTCTCGCGGTACTCGACGCGGGTGATGAACCTCGTCGAGCTGCCCGGTGACGCGCGGGCCGCGCTGACGCGAGAAGCGCTCGAGTCCATCAAGACGTACGTGATGTCGGACCAGGGCCGCGAGGCGTGGACGAAGCGCGTGGCCCGGCCTCCATCGCAGCCCTTCGCCGAGCGCGCCGCGTCGGTGGCGTCCAACGTCACCTACTTCGCGACGCTGGTGAAGGAGAGCCGCACGAAGGACGAGAACTTCGTCGCGGCTCTCGAGCGGGCCCACCTGCGGGCGGCGGCGTTCAAGCGGGAACGGGCCCAGCTGCAGCGCGAGGAACTCAGCCGAGAGAAGGCCACCGCCCAGCCCGACGACGCCGCGTTCAAGCTTCAGATCAAGGAGCGCCTCACGCTCTTCCTCGGCGAGACGAAGGCCATGCCGTGGAGCACCGCGCTCGTCGAGAAGAAGGGCCACAAGGTCTTCGTCGACGCGACCCTCGAGGGGAAGCCCAACTGGTGGAAACTCTGTTTCCGCGCCGGGCCCGAGGCGACGGGCGCGGCCCGGGACTTCGCGATGAGCTGGCTCGCCGAGCTCAACGCGCCGCCGTCGAAGTTGTCCGACGAGAAGTAGGCCGCCGTCACTCGATGGTGAAGGTCATGCCCGCCGCCACGAGGCGGTCGATCAGCGTGCGCCCCATCGCGGTCGCGGGGGTCAAGACGCCGGCCCGTGCAGGCAGCTTCGACCCGTCGAGCGCAAGGCACAGCGCCGCCTGCCCGAGGATCACCGCGGTCAGCTGGTAGCCCGGGTCGCCCTGGCCGGTGATCTCCAGCGTCTTCCTCACGCCGGTCTCGCTCTCCCCGAATACCTGCACCTTGAGGAACCCGGTCGTGCGCGTCGTCTCGTCGGGGCCCTCGCCCGGCTTCGGGAGCATCGCCGCGATCAACTTAC
>JBBRUE010000781.1:0-3846 GCA_038248085.1 Myxococcales bacterium
CAGCCCCGCGCAGCTGGCCGAGCTGATGGTCGGCGATCGACACGGTCCCCTTTCCCTGCACGCACGGGGAGCGAGCCTGGGTGAAGGGCCACCACCGCCCACCTCGACCGCGGTCGTCGCGCTCCAGTCGCTGAGCGCCGAAGGCCTTCACGAGCTCACCCTCAGTGTGCACGCCGGCGAGATCCTCGGCATCGCCGGCGTCGACGGCAACGGCCAAAGCGAGCTCGCCGAGGTGCTCACCGGTCTGCGGCCGTGGACCGCGGGCACCCTCACCTTCGAGCGCGACGCCCTCACGCACTGGAATCCCGGCGCAGCGCGGGCCCGCGGGGTCGCGCACATCCCGGAAGATCGGCTCCGTCGCGCGCTGATCAGCGAGCTCACGGTCGAAGAGAACGCCGCGCTTGGCCGGCACACCCACGCCCCGTTCGCGAAGGGGCCGTTCGTCGACTTCGCCGGGCGCCGGGCGCAGACCACCTCGTTGCTCGAGCGGCACGACGTGCGGCCCCGCGACCCGACGCTGCGCGCCGGCGGTCTCTCGGGCGGCAACCAGCAGAAGCTGATCGTCGGCCGCGAGCTCGACGGGAACCCGAAGCTGCTGGTGGTGGTGCAGCCGACGCGCGGGCTCGACATCGCCGCGGTCACCGCGGTGCGCGAGGAGCTCTTCGCCCAGCGAGCGCGGGGCTGCGCGGTGTTGCTGGTCTCGCTCGATCTCGATGAGGTGCTCGAGCTGAGCGACCGGGTGCTGGTGATGTACGCCGGGAGACTCACCGGCGAGTTCACCCGCGGACAATACGACGAGCGCCTGATCGGCCGTCGCATGCTGGGGGTCAGCGATGCCGCGTGACGTCCCGCCGACGGAAGCGAAGCCGAAGGCAAGGGGAAGCCCCGTGAGCCCAGCCCTCCCCAGCGTCCTGTCGGTGGTGAGCGCGATCCTCATCTGCTTCGTCGCCGCGGGCCTCACCCGGGACTTCGGGACCGCGGTCGACGCGTTCCTCGCGATGCTGTGGGGTGCGTTCGGCGACTGGCCGAAGTTCATCGAGACCGGCGCCGCGACCGCCATTCTCCGCCCCCTCGGAGAAGCGGGGACCAAGGCGGCGATCCTCACCTTCACCGGGCTCTCGGTGACCGTGGCGTTCCGCGTGGGGCTCTTCAACATCGGCGCGCAAGGGCAGTTGGTGGTCGGCGCGCTCGCCGCGGCGGTGGTGGGCGCGAAGGTCGCCCTGCCCGGTTTCCTCCACGTCACCCTGTGCCTCGCCGTCGCCGCCGTGGCCGGGGCGCTGTACGCGTTGCTCCCCGCGATCCTCAAGCTCAAGCGCGGCGTGCACGAGGTGATCAGCACCATCATGCTCAACTGGGTCGCGATCAGCCTCGTCGACAACTGGCTGGTGGTGGGCCCGTTGCGGGCCGCGGCCTCCGGGGACAACTCGATCTCCGGGACTGATCAGATCCTCCCCAGCGCGGAACTCCCCAGGCTGCTCGGAGAGAGTTCCCGGCTCAACCTCGGCATCGTGCTCGCGCTGGTCGCGGCCATCGCCACGTGGATCTTCCTCACCCGCTTCACCCGCGGCTTCGAGTGGAAGGCCATCGGGCTCTCGCAAGACGCGGCGCGCGCGGCGGGCATCGACGTCGATCGCGGCTTCCTCGAGGCGATGTTGCTCGCGGGCGCCTTCGCGGGGCTCGCCGGCGCGGTGCTGATCCTCGGTACCGAGCTCAAGTACCCCGCCACCCTCGGCGCGCCGTGGGGCTTCGACGGCATCGCGATGGCGCTCATCGGGCAGGGCCACCCGCTCGGCGTGCTGGCGGTCTCGACCTTCTTCGGCGGCCTGCGGGCGGGCGGCACGCGCATGCAGTTGTTCGGCGTGCACAAGAGCTTCCCCGAGCTGATGCAGGGCCTGGCGCTGCTCCTCGTCGCCGCGAAGCTGATGTGGGAACGCCTGTTGCGGAAACGGGGGACGGCACCGTGATCCTCGCGCTGATCAGCTCCATCCTCGACGCCGCGCCCCCACTGGTCTTCGCCGCGCTCGGGGCCACGATCTCCGAGCGCGCGGGCGTGGTGAACGTGGGCGTCGAAGGCATGATGCGCGCAGGGGCGTTCGCGGCCGCGGTCGCCGCGCTGGTGATGCCCACGCCCCTGGGAGTCGTGGTCGGCATGGCCGCCGGCGCCTGCGTCGCGGCGATCCACGGGTGGCTCAGCATCCGCCTGCGCAGTGACCAGGTCGTCTCGGGCATGGCGCTCAACCTGGTGATGCTCGCCCTGGGCACCTTCCTCCTCGAGGCGGTGTTCAACTCGCCCTCCTCGACGCCGGCGATCACCCAGCTCCCGCTCGCCTTCGGGCACTCGCCGCTCACCTGGCTGGCGATCGTGCTGCCCTTCGTCGTGCACTTCGCGATCAAGCACACCGCGTGGGGGCTGCGGCTGCGGGCGGTCGGTGAGAAGCCGCAGGCTGTGGCGGCGATGGGCGTGCGCGTCGCGCCGCTGCGCTTCGGGGCGGTGTTGCTGTCAGGGGCGCTCGCCGGGCTCGGAGGCGCCGCGCTCAGCACCGCGACCCTCGATCGCTTCGAGCACCACATGCCGTCGGGCCTGGGTTTCATGGCGGTGGCCGCGATGGTGTTCGGCCGGTGGACCCCGCTGGGTGCCGCCGGGGCCGCGGCCTTCTTCGCGTTCGGCAACGCGCTGCGCATCGGCCTCGCCTCGTCCGCGCCGGAGCTGCTGGAGGTCGTGCCCAAGGGCGTGCTGCTCGCGCTCCCCTACGCGCTGACGCTGGTGGTGCTCTCGATTCAAGGCGCGAAGAACGTCGCGCCCGCGGCCCTCGGCCAGCCGTACGACCCCGAGCTGCGCTGATCGATCCGCCCTTCTTTCGAACTCAGTGCCTGCAGCGGCCGTCGCCGGTTCCCTCGAGGTTCTTGAAGCCCGCGATCGCGCACAACAGGCGCGGTCGAGCGAACGGACACTTTCGTGCCGCGCCTATGGACATATGTCGGTCACCGGACGCCCTGCAGCGCTCGCTGTTGGAACAGCTACCGGCGCGGACTTCGCACGACCGCCGGGCATCGCCGACGTCGAGCGAGCACGAGCACCACGACCCCCACGGCCTCGGCGGGAGCGGTGGTGCACCCACCCGCGACGCCGCCAGGATCGGTCGCCACCTCGGGGGCCGCGCGGCACACCAGCGCCTGGCACGTCATGTCGTTCACGCAGGTCGCATCACCGGAGCAACTCCGTGAGCAGAAGCGGAACCCGCGCGGATCATCGACGCACTGCCCGCCCACGCACCGCGCGGCGTCGGTGCACGGAACGCCATCGTCGAGGCAATCGACGTCAGCCAGGCCGCACGCGGCGTCGCAACGCCCATCGCGCTGGCACGGACAATCGGGGTCCGTCGTGCCGCAGCCCGTCGCGCAGCGCCCGTCGGCGGTGCACGAGGGTGGATCGTTGGCGGCGAGGAACGCGTCGATGAAGGGGAGCTGGGCGTCGACGCGAATGTCCACGCCCCGCCCGCATGACGTCGACTCGGTGCGGGAGTGGATGCCCGCGACCCCGGCGCCGAGAAACGACGGGCCGCCAGAGTCACCGGCGCAGATCCCGACGGCCCCGTCGGCTCCGAACTCGAGCTCCGCCGCGGTCATCGCCGACAACGGCGTCATCACCGTGCGCCGGGTCCCGCTGCTCGCGGCATCTCCCGCGCTCGCTCGGCCGTACCCCACCACCCGCAAGGCCTGGCCGACCGCGTTCGCCGGCAGCGCCCGCAGCACCGCTGCCGGGGCGATGCCCACCGGCTCCCGCGCCAGCAGCAGCAGCGCGAGGTCGAAGGCGTTCCTCGGGTCACCCGGGTTCCACTGTGGATG
>JBBRUE010000782.1:0-3842 GCA_038248085.1 Myxococcales bacterium
CCGCATCGCGCCGCTGCGGGAGTTCGAGGCGCTGGTGGCCTTCGATCGCTTCCTCACCCAGAAGTGGATCCGGCTGGTCTGATCTACGTCGGGGTGTCGACCGCGGAGTAACGCTCGTTGACCCCGATGAGCCAGTTCGCCGCCAGGTGCCGCTCGTGCGCGGTGGAGCTGACGCGCTTCACGCGATCCGCCCCGGCCTTCGAGATCGCCGCGCCATCGATGGCCAGGTCGCTTTCCGCCACCGGCACGCCCTCGAGTGAAAAGGCGCCGAACCACGCCGTCTTCGAGAACTTCACGAAGTCCATCGGGGCGGGCTCGCGCACGAACTCCCGCAACCGCCAGTGCACGCCGAGCAGCACCTTGCGCTGGGCCTCGACGACGTCAGGCGCAACGAGCCGCGGCGACGACAGCGCCTTCGGCAGACCGGTCATCACCCCGCTCTGCTTCGCGACCTCGTACGGGTGCTCCTGCGCATCGGGGGCCGGGAGCGGCCTCGCGCCGAGCGCCCACAACAGCACCTGCGCGCCCTCGGCCCTCCACACCGCGTCGACGATCAGCTGCCGGGGTGGTTCGCCCAGCGGCGCCGCGAGGAAGGCCCGCTCTTCGGGCTCGAGTTCTTCGCTGAGCTCCCCTTCTGCCCAGTCGAACAACGCCTGGCGCAGGGCCTCTGCCTCCTTCGCGTCGGGACCGCCGGCGTCGTCTTCGAGCAACCCGCGCATCGAGAGCGCCAGCAGCACCTGCGCGCGGGCCCGCACCCGCTGCGGCGACGGAGGCACCAGCGGCTCCCCACCCAGCAACAGCCCCCGCCCTCCGGGACCGAAGACTTCCCCGTCGACGAAGCACAGCCCGTCAGCCGCGTCGGCGATGCCCGCCACCAGGCGCATCACCCGCCCCGCCTCGTCGAAGTCGGGCTCCACCACGCAGCCGTAGACCGCCCGGGTGTGCATGATCCGCGTCTCCAGCGCCGCGTTGGCCCCGTGCTGCCTGGCGAAGCCGATGAACCCCTGGAGATGCCGGCCGACCTCCGAGGGCGGCATGCGCGAGAGCTTCACCGAGAGCCCCTTCCACTTGATGAGCGCGGTCTCGTCGAAGTCGGAGACCTCGAGGTACCCGTCGGGGCACAGGGGCTCGAGCTGGGATCGCGACGGGAAGAAGTCGACCGGCACGTAGAGCGCGCAGTTGGCTGTCATGGCCCGACGGTGGCAGTGAATTCGTGACGTGTCACGGGCGGTTGCGACTAGGGTCCGCCGCCGCATGCAGGACTTTCAGGAGATCGGTGCCATCTGGCGGGGAGAGACCCGGCGCGCGTTGAAGAGCGGCCGTGTGCTGGTGCTCCTCATTCTCTTTCTGCTCTTCGTCGGGCTCGCGCTGACGATCGTCGGGGACATCAACCACCAGCTCAACGCCAAGCTCGATCAACAGGTGGCGATGGCGGGGGCTGACCCCGCGCAGGCCCACGAGCAGCTCGTCGCCAGCAAGAAGCAGTTCCTCTCGACCTTCATCACCGACGACGAGGCGATGCTCGACGCCCTCTCTGCGTTGCCGCTGGTGCTGCTGGTGGTCTTCAAGCTCACCCTGCGCTTCCTGCCGCTCTTCATCGCGCTGATGGGCTTCGACCAGCTCGCCGGGGAGGTCGGGCCCAAGTCGGTCCGCTACCTGGTGGTGCGCGTCAAGCGCAGCTCGATCATCCTCGGCAAGCTCCTCTCGCAGGCGACGCTGTTCGCGCTGCTGCTGGTGATCTGCACCGTGCTGATGGTGCTGGTCTCGAAGGTGCTCAACCCGGAGTTCGCCGCCGCCGACGTCGTGTTGTGGACCTTCAAGCTGATCCTCACCTCGTTCACGCTGTCGCTGGCGTACCTCGCGCTCACCGCGCTCTTCAGCGCCATCACCCGGCAGGGCGCCGTGGCGCTGGTGCTCAACATCATCGCGCTCTTCGTGATCTGGTTCGTCGCGCTGATCGGCGAGGCCTTCCGCTTCCCCGGTGAAGAGGCCGCGCCCAACACCCTGGCGATGCTCAAGTCGGAATCGGTGGCGGCCTACCTCCGCTACGGCTCGGTGTGGCACTTCGGGGACGACCTGCTGCACCCGCACTGGGCGCGGTGGATGACCTCGGGCCTGGTGCACGTCGGCTTCGGCCTGGTCTTCCTGGGCCTCGCCCTGCTCGCCTTGAAGAAGAGGGACCTGTGAGCGCCGCGATCGAGATCAAGAACCTCACCAAGCACTTCGGCGCCAAGACGGCGGTCAACGACGTCACCTTCAACGTCGAAGAGGGCCACTGCTACGGCCTCATCGGCCCCAACGGCGCCGGCAAGACCACCACCTTCTCGATGATGTGCGGCTTCCTCTTCCCCTCGGCCGGCAGCATCAAGATCCTCGGGGTGAGCCCCACCGAGCCCGGCGCGCTCAAGGGCAAGGTCGGGGTGCTGCCGCAAGACGCGATCCTCCCGCCGACGTGGCCGGTGGGCGATCTGCTCACCTACTACGGCGAGCTCTCCGGGCTGCCCAACGCCGAGAGCGAAGCGAAGGCCGCCCTCGAGCGCGTGCAGCTCCCCGAGACGTGGAACGTGCAGGCCGGAGCGCTCTCGCACGGCATGCACAAGCGGGTGTCGATGGCCCAGGCGCTGATGGGTTCTCCGCCGGTGATCTTCCTCGACGAGCCCACCGCGGGCCTCGACCCGAAGATCGCGGCCTCGGTCCGCGCGGTGATCCGCGATCTCAAGGGCACCCACACCGTGGTGGTCTCGAGCCACAACCTCCAGGAGCTCGAGGAGCTCTGCGACGCCACCGCGATCCTCGACAAGGGCAAGCTCGTCTCGGCCTCGACCATGGCCGAGCTCACCGGGCAGATGGCCGAGTTCCGCGTGCAGATCGCGAAGGGCACGGTGCCGCTGGCCGAGGTGAAGGCGCTCTCGGGCGTGAAGGACGCGCGCCTCGAGATCAACAACGTGCTCTGCGTTCAGTTCGACGGGCAGGCCGTGCAGCCGGAAGAGATCATCACCCGCACCGTCGCGCTGCTGGCGGCGAAGAACGTGCTCTTCCTCACCGTCTGGCGCGGCAAGCGCCTTGAAGAGCGCGTCCTCGCGCTCACCTGAAGGTCACCGAGCGACAGCCGGCCGAAGTCGTCGATCACCGCACCGCGGGGTCCGCGGTCACTCCGCGTCGGCGAAGAACAGCGGGTCGCGGTGGGCGAGGAACGCGTCGATCGCCTGCTGCGCCGTGGGGTTGAGCGAGCTGAACTGCACGCCGAGGCCGGGAAACGCGTCGGGGAGCTTGTCGTTCACCTCGCGCACCCAGCGCACCACGCCCTTCGCCTCGATGCGTTCACCCGAGGGCAGCGAGAACGACAGGTCGACCTCGGTGCCCAGCGGCACCACGTTCACCGTGGCGACGAAGAGCCCGCCGTCGGAGATGTTGGCGGAGAAGCCGTTGAAGAAGTTGTTGTCAGAGTGGAAGTCGACGGCGGCCTGCATCTTCACGCGCGCGCTCTGCCGCTGGGGCGGCTTCTTCGCGCCCGGCGAGGCGGCCACGACGGCGTCGGCCTTCGGGACCGACCGTGGCGGAGGCGGCGGGGCCATTTCGCGCGGAGGCGGGGGCGGCGGCGCCTGGAGCGCCTGCTGCTCCGCGGCGACCACGAACTTCTCGTCGGCCACCACCTGCTGCGCGAGCTTCTGCAGCTGCCCCTTCACCCCGGCGAGGTGCTGCCGGACCCCCGCGTTGGTGTCGCGACGCGCCCGAACCGCCGCTTCTCGCGCGGCCTTCGCCTTCGCAAAGGGTGAATCGGCGTCGAACGAGGGGGGCTGGGTCGCGGCTCGCTGGGCGATCGCCGACTGCCCGGCCAGGGC
>JBBRUE010000783.1:0-3841 GCA_038248085.1 Myxococcales bacterium
CAGCGTGCAGTTGCCGATGTTGCTCAGGGTGATGGTCTGCAACAGCGCCGCCTGCGAATCGACCGCGCCGAAGTCCACCGTGTGTGGGGTGGGCTGGAGAATCGGGTTGCCGTCGAGCACGAGATCGCAGGCCTTGGCCTCGCGCGGCACGCACTCGTAGTTCTCGCAGAGGGACCCCGCCTGGCAGTCATCATCAGCGCGGCAATTGGCAGCGACGATCTTCTCTTTCGTGCACGCGGACACACCGAGCACGACTCCTGCGAGCAGGACCAACCAGTTGAGTGAACGCATGGGCAGGCCCCGAGTGTCGGTTGACCCTCTCGCCAACGCAAGGCGAGGGGTCCGAACCAAAGTGGGCAGGTGGGTTTGGGGACTACAGCCTCAACGCCGTGGGGCGGCGACGTCGGCGTGCTTGACGAGGAAGTCTTCGAAGCCGCCCACGAAGTCGACGACCTCTTTGCCGCGGCGGGGCGCCCAGATGCGGGTGGCGACCTCGGTGAGCAGCTGTTGATCGTGGGTGACGATGATCACCGTGCCCTCGTACTTCTGGAGCCCCTCGGCCAGCGAGGCGATCGACTCGAGATCGAGGTGGTTGGTCGGCTCGTCGAGGATGAGCACGTTGTCTTTGCGCATCATCAACTGGCACAGCAGCGTGCGCACCGTCTCACCGCCCGAGAGCGTGTCGGTGGGCTTCATGCGCTCTTCACCGGAGAACAGCATGCGGCCCAGCAGCCCGGAGATCTCCTCGTTGCCCAGCTTCGAGTCGAGGTCGCGCAGGTAGCCGTAGACCGTGGTGCCCTTCTTGATGATGCCGTGGTGGTCCTGCGGCATGTAGCCGACGTTGGCGTTGTGGCCCCACTCGAGGGTGCCCGCGTCGGGGGTGATCGCCCCGGCGAGCATGCGCACCAGCGTCGACTTGCCCATGCCGTTCTTGCCGACGACCGCGATCTTCTCGCCGCGGGTGATGAGCGCCGAGAACGGGGGAATGATCACCTGGCCGTCCCACGCCTTGCTGATCTTCTCGATGGTCAACGTCTGCCGGCCGCTGGGCGCCTTCTGCTCGAACTTGATGAAGGGCCGCGCGATGTTCGAGCGCTTGAGGTCTTCGGTCTTCAGCTTCTCGAGCTGGTTCTTGCGGCTCTGCACCTGGCTGGCGCGCGTGCCGGCGGCGAAGCGGGCCACGAAGTCCTGGAGCTGGCTGATCTTCTTCGACTTCTCGGCGTTCTCGTCTTCGACCCGCGAGCGGAGCTGGGCCTTCTGACGGACCATGTCGTCGTAGGCGCCGGTGTAGGTGATGATCGTCTCGTAATCGATGTCTGCGATGTGCGTGCAGATCGAGTTCAAGAAGTGCCGGTCGTGCGAGATGGTGATCAGCACGCCCTCGTACTCGTGGAGGAAGTTCTCCAGCCAGCGGATCGAGTCGATGTCGAGGTGGTTGGTCGGCTCGTCGAGCAGCAGGCCCTCGGGCTTCCCGAAGAGCGCCTGGGCGAGCAGGGTGCGCAGCTTGTAGCCGCCGGTGAGCTGCTTGAGCGGGCCCTCATGGAAGGCCTCCTCGATGCCCAGGCCCATCAGCAGCGCCGCCGCGTCGGACTCGGCCACGTAGCCGTCTTCTTCCGCGACGATGGTCTCGAGATCGCCCAGCCGGTGGCCGTCGGCCTCGGTGAGCTCGGCCTTCTCGAGCAGCGTGTTCTTCTCCTTCATCGCCGCCCACAGCCCCTTGTTCCCCATCACCACCACGTCCAGCACGCGCATCTCTTCGTACTGGAAGTGATTCTGCCGGAGGATGCCGAGCTTCTTGGGGCGGATGATGTCGCCGGTGTCCTGCTCCTCGTCAGCGGCGAGGATCTTCATGAAGGTCGTCTTCCCGGCGCCGTTGGGGCCGGTGAGGCCGTACCGTCGGCCCGCTGAGAACGACACGTTCACGTCTTCGAACAGCTTCTTGGGCCCGTAGCCCTTGCTGACGTTGATGATGGAAAAGGACGCCATGGCGGGCCTCTACACGAATTCCTCAGACGTGCCAGCATGCGCCGCCATGAAGAACGTGCTCGTCGCGGTGGACGGTTCGGAGGCCGCGCTCAAGGCGGCCCGCCTGGGCATGGAACTCGCGCAGGCCTTCGGGGCAAAGCTGACGGTGCTGCACGTGGTGTCTCCGATGATCGTGCCCAGCGACGCCCCCTGGGCCCCCCTCCAGGAGCTCCTCGAGGTCGAGCTGGAGCGCGGCCAGGCCATCGTCCAGGAAGTGCAGCGCGCGCTGGGCAACGTCTTGACCGGCGAGCTGGTGAAGGTCGGCCCGCCGGCCCAGACCATCGTCGACGTCGCCGAGTCGTTGCCTGCCGACCTCGTGGTGGTGGGCGGCACCGGGAAGGGCGCCGTCCAGCGGCTGCTGCTCGGGAGCGTCGCCGATCGCGTGGTGCACCTGAGCCACGGCCCCGTGCTGGTCGCTCGCTGATGGAGCTCGTTGGGCTGGGCATCGCCGATGTCCCCGGGGCCTTCGTCACCCGGGCCCTCGAGCTGGCCGTCGTCACCTACGCGGGTCTCGAGGGCGACCGGCACGCGGGCCTCACCATGCGGGCGGGCGTTCGCCAGAAGCACCTCCCGAAGGGCACCGAGATCCGCAACGCGCGGCAGCTCTCCCTGGTGAGCGTCGAAGAGCTCGAGACCATTCGCCGCGCCCTCGGCCTCGTCGAGCTCGACTACCGCTGGCTGGGGGCGAACGTGCTGGTGCGCGGCGCGCCGGCGTTGACGCGACTGCCACCCGGGAGCCGGCTGGTCTGCGCCTCGGGCGCCGTGCTGGTGATCGACGGAGAGAACGAGCCATGCCGCAAGGCGGGGCAGGCGATCGTCGAGGCCACCGGGGGCGATCTCGCGCTCGCCTCGCGCTTCGTGAAGGCCGCGCAGCACTTGCGTGGGCTGGTGGCCTGGGTCGAACGCCCGGGCACGATGCGGGTCGGTGACGCAGTGACGCTGGTTTCGCGCTGAGCGGTTGCGTACCTTGCCCCCACCATGAAGACCATCCTCGTCGCCGTCGACGGTTCAGCCCACAGCCTCAAGGGCGTGCAGCAGGCAGCGGAGCTGGCGAAGGCGATGGGGGCGCGGCTGGAGCTGGTGAACGTGCTGCCCCCGATCCTCCTCTCGCCCAGCGTCTACGGCGAGGCGATCAAGAAGGTCGAAGAGGGCAACCGGCTCGCCGCCGAAGAGGTGCTGCGCGGGGCGAAGCAGGCGGCCACCGACGCCGGAGTCGAGGCGGACACGGTGATGGTCAACGGGGGCCCGGCGGAGGCGCTCGCCGATCTCGCCCAGGCCGACCGGGTGTGGGGCGTGGTGATCGGCGCGAAGGGTCACTCGGCGGTGTCGCGGGTGCTGCTGGGCAGCGTCACCGATCGCCTGGTCCACATCAGCCCGAAGCCGGTTCTCGTCATTCGCTGAGCCTCAAGGAGTCTTCATGTCGTCGATTCGTCTCTCCCTGGCTGTCTCGTTCGCGCTGCTCTTCGGTGCCGGCTGCGGTACCGCGAAGCCCAAGTGCCTGCCCAGCAACTGCTCGGGCTGCTGTGACGCTTCCGGCGCGTGCGTGGCGTTGCCCACCCAGGCCGCCTGCGGTCTGCGCGGCAACGCGTGCATGAACTGTGGCCTCGACCAGCTCTGCCTCGGCGGCTTCTGCAGCGGCTCCGGGCTCGGCGGAGGAACCGCGTCGGGTGGTGGCGGTGGCTCGACTGGCGGTGGCGGCGGTGGTGTGACCGGCGGTGGCGGTGGCGTGACCGGCGGTGGCGGTGGCGTGACCGGCGGTGGCGGTGGTGTGACCGGCGGCGGTGGTGGTGCGACCGGCGGTGGTGGTGGCGTGACG
>JBBRUE010000784.1:0-3836 GCA_038248085.1 Myxococcales bacterium
CATAATTGACCAGCACTGCGCTGCAGCGGCAGCGTAAAAGCCAGCGTCACGCCGCCCGCGGCGTTATTGCGCGCCCATATTTGACCAGCATGCGCCTCAATGATGCCCCGGCAGATCGACAGCCCCAGGCCGGTGCCGGGCAGGTTGCGGGTCTTGGCGGAGCGGGCCTGCTCGAAGCGGTCGAAGATGCGCTCGAGATCGCCCTCGGCGATCGACTCGCCGGTGTTCCACACCGAGAGCACCGCGCTCCCCGGCGCCGAGGGGGACCGGCCGACGCTCACCTTCACCTGGCCGCCCGGCGGCGTGAACTTCACCGCGTTGGTCAGCAGGTTGTTGATCACCTGGTTGAGCCGGTTGGGGTCGGCCAGCAGCTTCAGATCGGTGGCGGTGACGTCCACCACCACCTCCACCTTCCGCTCGGCGAACGACGGCCCGTAGCGCTCGACGGCGGTCTTCACCAGCTCGTCGAGGCGCATCAACTGAAAGTCCATGCGCATCGCGCCCTGCTCGAACTTCGCGAGGTCGAGGAGATCGTCGACCAGCAGGTTCAACCGCTCGGTCGACTCGCGCGCCATCGTCAGGAAGCGCTTCTGCTTCTCGGTGACCTCGCCAGCCAGCCGGTTGAGCACCAGGTCGAGCGCGCCGGCGATGCTGGTCAGCGGCGTGCGGAGCTCGTGGCTGATCATCCCCACGAACTCGTCCTTGCGCTGGGTGAGCAGCTTCTGCTCGCTCACGTCGCGCAGCACCAGCACCAGGCCGCGCAGCTCGCCCGCGGGGCCGGCCACGGGGGTGACCACCAGCTCGACGTCGCGCTCGCCGATCTTCAGCTCTTCGCGCACCGTCTTCGCGCCGCCGTACTCCCACCCGCGCACCAGGTCGAACGGCGAGAGCCCCAGCGTGGCGGTGAGGCGCTCGAAGCCCGGGTGCAGCTCCTCGGGGGGCAGGCCGAGCAGCGACCGCGCCGCGCCGTTGACCACCACCACCGCGCCCTTGGCGTCGGTGAGAATGATGCCGTCCCCCATCGCCTCGACCATCTGCTCGATGCGCAGGCGCGCGTCGCGCTCGGCCGCTCGTACGTGGGTGATGGCGTCAGTGGTCTGGTTGACCAGGAGGTCGAGCAGCTCGCCGTCGTCGGTGCTGTACGAGTCGGGCCGCGTGGAGAACAGGGCCAGGGTGCCCACGGTCTGTTGCTCCGACACCAGGGGCACCGAGAGGGCACACGCGAAGGTCGCCAGCCCGTCGGCCACCCCGCCCACCCCGCCGCTCACGTTGGTGATCACCCGCTCTTCGGGCAGCACCACCCCGGCCACCTTGCGGTGCGAGCTGAGCACCGAGTCCTTCACGTGGAGCAGCGCCGCCTCGCTCAACGGCGTGGTGCAGCGGATCCGCAGCGCCGCGCTCTGGCCGTCGCTGGCCTCGACCAGCACCGCGCTCGCGTCGTGGGGCAGCACCCGCCCGATGGTGCTCAGCAGGCGATCGACGATCGCGTCGAGCGACGGCGCGTCCTTCGCGCTCTGCCGGCTCACCTCGTACATCACGTTGAGGGCCTCGATGCGCTTGTGCAGCGACTCGAGCAGGCGCTCCTTCTCGTTGCGCAGCTGCGCAACCGCCAGCGCGTTGCGCACGGTCATCGTGAGATCGTTGAGGTCCCACGGCTTGGTGACGTAGCGGAACACCTGGCCACCGTTGATCGCCGCGATGAGATCGGTGGGGTTGGTGTACGCCGTCAGCAAGATGGTGGTGACGGCGATGCCCTGCTCGCGCGCCGCCTTCACCAGCTCGATGCCGGTCATCTCCGGCATCTTCTGATCGGTGATCATCAGGTCGATGGGCCGCGACTGCAGCACCTGGAGCGCTTCAGGACCCGAGCGAGCCGTCAGCACGGTCGCCAGCCGGTCGAACATCCGGCACAGCACATCGAGCACGTTCTGCTCGTCGTCGACACAGAGAATGGTGGGCTTCACGGGCACGGCTGGTCCGCATTGTAGGCCCGTCCGCGGTCGCGTCGAAAAACCTACACCGACTCACTTCTGCGGTTTGCCCGCCGCGTCGATCTTGTCTCCGTTGCTGATCGAGATGCGCACCAGCTCGCGGAGCACGCGGTTGCGCTTGATGTTCCCGAGGATCTCCTTGAGGTCTTCGTAGACGGTCGGGTCGTAGATCACCGAGCCCAGCGTGCCCTCGCCCGACTTGATCTTGGTGGTGATCGCCTTCACGTCGGCGGCCGCGGTCGCCAGGTCGGCCAGCAGCGTCTTCGCGTCGCCGTACACCAGTTGGTAGATCGCCCCATCCTTGGTCGTCTTCGCGTCGTGAATGAGCTTCGCAAGCTCGTCGGCCGCCTCGCCGAGATCGGTCACCGCGTTGGCGATCTTCTTGTCGTAGATCAACGCGTGCAACGACCCTTCGCCCGACTTGATGTCGGCGAGCAGCCCGTCGACCTTAGCCACCGCACCGTCGATGCGCAGCGCCACCGCGGAGCCTCGCGAGACCAGGCTCTTCAGGTCTTCGCTCAGGCGCTTGTCGTAGATGACGGTGTGCGCCGGCCCCTTCCCGCTCTCGATCTCCGAGGCGATGTTGCGCGCCGAGCGGATGAACTGGGTCACGTCGTTGCGGATCTCTGGCGTGGTGTACGACTGCACGCCCGAGCGCAGGTCGCGGGTGATGTTCACCGCGTTGTCGATCACCTCGCCGGTCGCCTTGAGCAACGAGCTGATGTCGCCCGAGGTCCCGGTGGGCAGCTCGCCGCCGTTGGGCACCACCGCCTTCTCCGAGGAGCCCAGCGAGATATCGATCGCCTTGTCGCCGAGCACGCCGCGGCCCGTCACCCGGGCCACCGAGTCGCCGCGGAGCCGCTCCTGGAAACGGCTGCTGACCTCCATGGTGACGATGATGCGCTTGTCGCCGAGATCGGGCGCGAAGCTGATCTTGGTGACCTTGCCCACGCCCACGCCGCCCATGCGCACCGGCGAGTCGAGGGCCAGGCCGTCGACGTTCTCGAAGGCGCCGGTGTAGATGTTGGCCTGCTCGAAGAGCCGCCGCTCCTTGCCGATCACGAAGACGACGATGTCGGCCAGTGTGAGGCCGAGGGCGATGAAGAGGCCCGCGCGAATGATGACGCGCTTCTCTTTCTCTGCAGGGTTCATGGGCTTGTCAGCCATGGTTCAGCCCTTCCTCGCGTCGAAGAACGCGCGCACATCGGGGTTCGTCGAGGCCTGCATCTCTTCCACCGTACCGCTGGCGACGATCTTCTTGCGCGCGAGCATGGCCATGCGGTCGCTGACGCGAAAGGCGCTGTCCATGTCGTGGGTCACCACGATCGAGGTGCAGCCCAGCTGCTGCTTCATCGAGACGATCAGCTCGTCGATGATGCGCACGCTGATCGGGTCGAGGCCGGTGGTCGGCTCGTCGTAGAGGATCACTTCGGGCTCGATGGCGATGGCCCGCGCCAGGCCCACGCGCTTGCGCATGCCGCCCGAGAGATCGGACGGGCGCATCTGCTCGATGCCCG
Organism: Myxococcales bacterium; assembly: GCA_038248085.1. GTDB lineage: Bacteria > Myxococcota > Myxococcia > Myxococcales > Myxococcaceae > Archangium_A. Next base: position 3,509 of record JBBRUE010000784.1, read on the forward strand.
GGAGGTTCACCATCTGGAGGTTCTTCGCCACCCGCGCGGCGATCTCGTCTTCGCTCAGGTCGCGGAGGTGCTCCCGCAGCGGGTAGGCGATGTTCTCCGCGACGGTCAGCGAGTCGAACAGCGCCGCGCCCTGGAAGACCATCGAGACCCGCTTGCGCACCTCGCGGATCTCCTTTTCCCCGTAGGTCATCACGTCGGCGCCCTCGAAGTAGATGTGCCCGCGGTCGGGGTACAGCAGCCCGATGAGGCACTTGAGCAGCACGCTCTTGCCGGTGCCCGAGCCGCCGATGATCGTCAGCGTCTCGCCCTTGCGGACGTCGAGGTTGAG
>JBBRUE010000785.1:0-3832 GCA_038248085.1 Myxococcales bacterium
ATCGACTTCTCCATCGCCGCGCGCACGCCGGGGTCGCTCTCGCCGAGGCCCGACTTGAGGCAGGTGAGCGCGCTGTCGCTGGCGATCTCCCCGAGCGCCGAGGCCGCGGCCGAGCGCACCACGGACTCGCCGTCTTTCAGGGCGCCACACAGCGGGGCCACCGCGCTCTCGCTCGCCGTCTGGCCGAGCAGCAGCACGGTCTGGGCGCGAACACGGGCGTCCTTCGCACCGGCGAGCTGCTTGACCAGGTACGTGACACGGGCGTCTTCCGCCGCATGGACGGCGACCGGAAGAAGACAGAAGAACAGTACAAAACCCGGCCGCCGCACTTGAGCTTCCAGTCTACAGGGAGGTGCGACGTTGAAATCGAGGACTTCGTGGAATAACCCGTTGCGCATGCCATCCCACATGACCGCCCCGCAGATCCGCGAGGCGTTTCTCTCGTTCTTCGAAAAGCAGAATCACCGTCGCGTCGCCTCCTCCAGCCTGGTCCCGGCCAACGACCCGACGCTCCTCTTCACGAACGCGGGAATGGTGCAGTTCAAGGACGTCTTCACCGGCCGCGAGACGCGCGACTACGTGCGCGCCACCAGCACCCAGAAGTGTGTGCGTGCAGGTGGCAAACACAACGACCTCGACAACGTTGGCTTCACCGCCCGCCACCACACGTTCTTCGAGATGCTCGGCAACTTCAGCTTCGGCGACTACTTCAAGCCCGACGCCATCAAGTGGGCCTGGGACTTCGTCACCACCGTCATTCACATTCCCGTCGAGCGGCTCTCGGTCACGGTATTCAAGGGTGAAGACGGTATCCCCGCCGACGACGAGGCCGCGGAGCTGTGGGCGAAGGCCGGCGTGCCCCGCAACCGCATTCACCGCCTCGGCAAGGCCGACAACTTCTGGTCGATGGGCGACACCGGCGCGTGCGGGCCGTGCTCGGAGATCTACGTCTACCTGCCCGAAGGCAAGGTCGATGAGAGCCACAAGCCCGGCGAGTCCGACGCGTGGCTCGAGATCTGGAACCTCGTGTTCATGCAGTTCGAGCGCAAGGCCGACGGCTCGCTGGTGAACCTGCCCAGGCCTTCGATCGACACCGGCGCGGGGCTCGAGCGCGTCACCGCGTACGTGCAGGGCAAGAAGTCGAACTACGACACCGATCTCTTCGCGCCGATCTTCGCGGCGATCGAGAAGGTCTCTGGCAAGACCTACGGCGCACGATGGGACAGCGTCACCGACGCGGCCATGCGCGTCATCGCCGACCACGCCCGGGCGACCGCGTTCCTGGTGGCCGATGGGGTGCAGCCCTCGAACGAGGGCCGCGGCTACGTGCTCCGCCGCATCATGCGCCGGGCGATCCGCCACGGTGACTCGCACCTCAACCTCGACGAGCTGTTCTTCGGCACCTGCGTCGAGTCGGTGATCGACACGATGGCAGTCGCCTACCCCGAGCTCCACGAGAAGCGCAGCTTCATCCTCGAGGTGGCGAAGCACGAAGAGGAGTCGTTCCGCCGCACCCTCAAGCGCGGCATCGCGCTGATCAGCACCGAGTTCGAGCAACTGCGAAAGGCGGGGAGCCAGAAACTCCGGGGCGAGATCGTGTGGGACCTGCACCAGACCTACGGCTTCCCCTGGGATCTCACCGAGGTCATGGCGAAAGAAGAGGGGTTCACCATCGACAAGAAGGGCTTCGAGGCGCTGCTCGACGCCGAACGCGAGCGCGCCTCACAGGGGGCGCTGGGCTCCGAAAAGGGCATCGCCGACGTGTACATGAAGCTCGCCGGCTCGCTGCCGGAGACGAAGTTCCTCGGCTACGACGGCGTCACCGCAGAGGCGAAGGTGGTCGCGCTGATCAAGGGCGGTCAGCCAGTCGAGAGCGCGAAGGCCGGCGACGAGGTCGAGATCCTCGTCGACCAGTCCCCGTTCTACGGCGAGTCCGGCGGCCAGGTCGGCGACCTGGGTCTCATCACCGGCCCCGGCCTCGCAGTGCAGATCACCGACACCCAGAAGCCCGCCGGCGGACTGCTGGTGCACAAGGGCAAGATCATCGAAGGCACGCTGGCGGTGAAGGGCGCGGTCACCCTCGCCGTCGACGTCGCGCGCCGCCAGAAGATCCGCGCCAACCACTCGGCCACGCACCTCCTCCACCGGGCGCTCAAGGTCGTGCTGGGCGACAACGTCAACCAGAAGGGCTCGGTGGTGAACGCCGAGGTGCTGCGCTTCGACTTCTCCCACTTCAACCCGATGACGCAGGCCGAGATCGACCGCGTCGAGGACCTCGTCAACGGCTGGGTCCGCGACAACCAGGACAGCGTGACGAAGGTGATGGGCATCGCCGAGGCCAAGGCGGCAGGCGCCGTCGCCCTCTTCGGTGAGAAGTACGGAGACCGCGTGCGCGTGGTCACCGTGCACCCCGAGTCGACCGAACTGTGTGGCGGCACCCACGTGCACCGCTCGGGGGACATCGGCTTCTTCAAGGTGCAGCAGGAGACCTCGATCGCCAGCGGCGTGCGTCGCATCTTCGGCCTCACTGGCGGAGCGGCCGTCGATCACGCACGTCAGCAGGCGCAGCAACTCCACCACGCGGCCGAGCTCTTCAAGGCGGCCCCGGCCGATCTTCCCAAGCGCATCGAGGCGGCCCAGAAGCGCATCAAGGAGCTCGAGCGGAAGCTCGAAGAGTCCCAGATCCGCGCGGCGTCGGGCAGCGCCAGGAACGCCGAGAACGTCCAGGAGATCAACGGCATCAAGCTGGTCACCCAGCGCATCGACCCCGCCGACGCGACGGTGTTCCGCGCGCTCTGGGACAACAACTACAAGAACAAGCCGGGTTATGTGGTCGCGCTGGGAGGCGAAACGGCCGACGGCAAGGCGCTGATCCTCGTCGGAGTCACCCCCGACGTGGTGGCGAAGGGGTTCAAGGCCGGCGACGCCGTGCGCGTGATGGCGGCCGAGGTCGGCGGAAAGGGCGGCGGCAAGCCCGAGATGGCGCAGGCCGGGGGCACCGACCCCTCGAAGATGGCGCAGGCCTTCGAGAAGCTGATCGAGCTGGTGAAGGGCGCGTGAGGCTGCGGGGGCTCGTCATCGGGCTGCTGTTGACCGGCTGTCCGAAGCAGGACGACGCCCCCCCGGAGTTCGACCCCAATGATCGCACCCTCCAGAAGCTGAAGGCCGAACAGGAGCGGCTGGCCAAGGCCGGCCCTCCTCGCATGAAGGAGCCGGAGCCCGACCCGCTCGCGGCGATCGTCACCTCCCCGTCGAAACCAGAAAACCTCGGCATCCCCTCGGGCGTGGAGGCCGACCTCGGGCCGGTGACGCTGCGCCTCGTCGCCGTGCAGCAATCGCAGAACGTCAGCAGCGGGAAGCTCTCGCTGGCCACCACCGATCGTTTTCTCAAGGTGACCCTCGACGCCACCGCGACGAAAGATGTCGAACTCGACCTGAGCGGCGCCACGCTCACCAACGGAGAACAGACCGTCACCATCGCCCGCGACGTGCAGCGCGTGGCGAAGGGTTCTCCCATGGCCGCAAAGTTCCACCGGGGGTCGACGGAACAGCTCGTTCTCTACTTCGAGGCCCCGTCCGAAATGATCCGCAAGGGCCTGAAGATCATTCTGACGAGCCCTGAGAGCAGAGTAGAACTGCCGCTCCAATGACGTCTGAGTCGTCGAACGAGCCGAAGAAGATCCCCCTGCGGATCCGGCTGCCGTTCACGACCGAAGAGGAGTTCGTCGAGCGCTACGGCGCCAACGTCACCCGCGGCGGCATCTTCATCGCCACCAGGCACGGTAAGCCCGAGGCCACCCTCCTCTCGTTCGAGCTCGTGCTCCAGGACGGA
>JBBRUE010000786.1:0-3826 GCA_038248085.1 Myxococcales bacterium
GCTACGACCTGGTCGGGCTCTTCGTCGGCTCCGAGGGCACGCTGGGCATCGCCACGGAGATCACCCTCAAGCTCCTGCCCCGGCCGCGCGTGGTGATGACCGCGCTGCTCCCGTTCGCCGACGTGCTCGCCGCGGCCCGTGCCGTCAACGCGGTGTTGCTCGGCGGGCTGCTCCCGCGGTGTCTCGAGCTGATGGACGACGTGGCGATCGAGGCGGTGAAGGGGAAGGGCGTTGCGTTTCCCGAGGGCGCCGGCGCGGTGATCATCGCCGAGCTCGACGGTTCTTCCGAGGAGGGCGTGTTCTCGGAGCTCAACCAGCTCGCCGCCATCGCGAAGGAACACGGCAGCCTCGACGCGCAGATCGCCGTCGATCGCGACCAGCGGGAACGGCTCTGGGCCACGCGTCGCATGGTGTCGCCGGCGTTGCGCGAGCTGCAGAAGTACAAGTTCAGCGAGGACATCGTGGTGCCGCGGTCCCGGGTGCCCGAGGCCATCGCCCGCTTCAAGGCCATCGGGGTCGAGCTGGGCCTCACCGTGGCCACCTACGGGCACGCCGGCGACGGCAACCTCCACACCAACGTCCTCTACCGTTCCCCCGCCGACCGCCCCCGGGTCGAAATCGCCCTCGGGCGCATCATGCAGGAGACCGTTACCCTCGGTGGGACCATCACCGGCGAACACGGGGTGGGAATTGCCAAGAAAAGGTTCCTCGCCCTCGAGCAGTCGGCCCGGGTGATCGAGCTGCAGCGGACCCTTAAGGTCACTCTCGACCCGCACGTCATTCTCAACCCGGGCAAGATCTTCGAAGACGTCTGAGTTCGTCAATGATGACAGGGACTTGAGCGGAGGGTCCGGACGGCACCACTGTTGCTCACCCATGCGTGACTCCAACACCCCAATCTCGTGGGGAGGTCACCATGGCTTTCTTCGAAACCGTTTCTCTCGACGCGCATCTTCTTACCGACTCTGAACAAACCCTGTTCAGCGAAGAGGAGAAGAAAAAGATGCGCACGACTGAACGCGACGGACTCTCGAGCTACCTGCGCGGCCTTGGCGGCCACAAGCAGCTGACGCGCGAAGAGGAATACGAGCTGTCGGGCCGGGCCCGCAAGGGTGATGAGTCGGCCCGTCGCCAGCTCGCCAAGTCGAACCTGCCTTTCGTCGTGGCCGTCGCCAAGAAGTTCGCGACCCGCGGCGCCCGGCTCGACGACCTGATCCAGGAGGGCAACGTCGGCCTGATGAAGGCCATCGAGCACTTCGACCCCAAGAAGCAGGTGCGCTTCGCGACCTACGCCGTCTGGTGGATCCGCGCGTATATCACGCGCTACCTCAAGGACAACCGCAGCCACGTGCGCGGCGGGGAACACGAGCGCATCTCGATGAGCGACTTCTCGCTCGACGCGCCGCTCGATGACGAGTCGGACAGCTCGTACATGGACCGTCTCGAAGACGGTGCGCCGACGCCCGACCAGTCGTTCCTCTCGCTCGAGCGCGACGAAGAGGTCTCGGAGGCGCTGCAGCGCGTGCGCCGCCGCCTCGGTGATCTCGGCTGGGACATCCTCCAGGAGCGCCTCACTCAGGACAAGCCGCGCACCCTCGAGGAGCTCGGCCAGCGCTGGGGTGTCTCGCGGGAGCGGGTGCGCCAGGTAGAGCTCAAGACCAAGTCCTTCCTCGCGCGCTACCTGGCGTCGGTGAATGACGATGGCGAGTTCGCGGAGCTCCAGGAAGCAGCCTGAGTTCGGCTCGCTGAAGCCAGCCGTGAGACCGCGGTGCCTCCCCTGGGCGCCGCGGTTTTTCTTTGCCCTCGACTCATGCCTCGCGCGTTTTCTTTTGACCACCGCGCAGGCACCATCGGGCTCACCATGCGACTCCTCACCCTCGTCCTGGCCTCGTGGCTGTCCCTTCCGGCCTTTGCGCAAGACGCGGCGCCGCCCCCCGCAGCCGAACCGTCGGCCGAGGCCGCGAGCTACGCGGCCAAGCTCGACGCGCTGTGGAAGACGCGCGACACCGCCGACGCCGGCAAGCTCAACGACGACGTCCTTCGCGAGGGGCTCAAGGCGTTCCCCAGCGACTACGAGATCCTCTGGAGGGCCGCGCGCATCCGCTGGTGGTTCGCCGACGGGCTGACCGAGGAGAAGCTCAAGAAGCAGGTCGCCAGGGAAGGCTGGAACTTCGCAAGGCGCGCGGTCGAGGCGAGACCGACGGGGGCTGAGGGCAAGTACTACACGGCACTGAGCATCGGCTCGTACTCCCAGGCGGTGGGCATCTTGAAGGCCCTGTCGGAGGGCCTCGAGGGTCAGTTCGTCGAGAACCTCGACTATTCGATCAAGCACAACGAGGGGTTCGATCGCTTCGGTGGACACACCGCGAAGGGCCGCTACCACTGGGAACTTCCGTGGCCGAAGCGCGATCTCGGCAAGTCGAAGAGCGAGCTCCAGAAGTCGATCGACGCGCACCCCGAGCACCTCCGCAACTCCCTCTACCTCGCCGACACGCTGCTCAAGGACGGCGACGCCAGGGGCGCGAAGGAAGCCATCACCCGGGCCCTCACCGGCTCCGACGACTACGATCCGCCCGAGGCGCGCCGCGTGAAAGCCTGGGCGAAGAGCCTCGCCGTGAAGATCGACGACGCCCTGAAGTGAGCGACCGACACACGAACGCCGCGCTCCCTCGGTGAAGGAGTCGCGGCGTCGGTGACACGGGAACCCGGGGGCGTCAGCTCTGCTTGCTGGCGGCCTTGTCCTGCGAGGTGATGCTCGGGTTGGCGTCGCCGCTCGCGAGCTTCTTCTCGTCGGCCGGCTTCTCGTCGGTCTTGTCCATCTCGCCGGAGAAGCCCTTCTTGAAGTTGCGGATGGCCGAGCCGATCGACGAGCCGAGCGCCGGGAGACGGGACGCGCCGAAGAGCAACACGAGGGCAAAGGCGATGAGTGCGATTTCCATTGGTCGAAGGCCCAGCATTGGTGAACTCCTTGGTTGCAGGGAGTGTAGCGCCCCCACTCGGATGTCTCACCTCGCGGTGAGGCTTGCAAGACCGGGTGTGTCTTTACGGGGCGTTACGCCGCGGGGCCGGTCGTCGGCGCGGGCAGCCCCTGCGCCTTCTCGACGGGTGACGCCACGTGGCGGAGCACCGGGTCAGCCCCCGCGCTGGTGCGGCGCGCGAGATCCATCAGCACGACCTGGCTGCGCACCGTCTGCCCGTCGAGCTGGAGCGGCACCGGCACGTAGGTCCCGTCGCTCTGGAGCTGGCGGGCCTTCACGTTGTCCTTGAGCCCGAGGCCGAGCACCTCGTCGAGGATGCGGGCCTTGATCGCCAGGTCTTCGACGGGCGCGAGCACCTCGACCCGGCGGTGGAAGTTGCGCGGCATCCAGTCGGCAGAAGAGATGAAGACGTCGGCCGCGGCGCCCACGCCGAACGCGAAGGCCCGGGTGTGCTCGAGGAAGCGGTCGACGATCGACACCACGCGGATGCGCTCCGAGACGCCGGGCATGCCGGGCCGCAGGCAGCAGATCCCGCGCACCAGGAGGTCGATCTCCACGCCCGCCTGGCTGGCGGCGTACAGCGCGCGGATCACCACCGGGTCCACCAGCGCGTTGACCTTGCAGACGATGCGCGAGGGTTCGCCCTTGCGCGCCCGCTGCGTCTCGCGCTCGATGAGCTCCAGCACCTTGCTCTGCAGCGTGGTGGGCGCGACGGCCCCCCCCCCCCCCCCCCCCCCCCCCCCCCTAAAACAGCAACCCCACCACGGGGGGGCCCCGAACCCCCGGAAAAACCCCCCCCACACGGGTGCCCAACCCCCCGGACAACCACCAGAACGGGTAAAAAACCC
>JBBRUE010000787.1:0-3823 GCA_038248085.1 Myxococcales bacterium
GCCGTCGAGGAAGCGCTTGCTCAGCTCCTGCGCCAGCGCGTCGGCCGTCACGTACGACAGCTTCTGGTACGTGCCCGGGTTGTCCTTGCGGGCGGTGACGCCGCGGCCGCGAAGGAAGTCGTTGCCCTTGCGGCCGACCGTGGTGACGGTGACCTGCAGCTCGGGGTGCTCGGCGATGTACTTCAGCGCCATGCGGTTGATGTTGGCGTTGAAGCCGCCGGCCAGGCCGCGGTCGCTGGTGATCACCAGCAGCTCGACCTTCTTCACTTCGCGGCTGGTGAGCAGCGGGTGCGACAGCTCGCCCGGCTCTGAACGGCTGATCAGCGTCGACATCACCGCGGCCAGGGTCTTGGCGTAGGGCCGCGAGGCGGTGACGTTCTCCTGCGCGCGCCGCAGCTTGGCGGCAGAGACCATCTTCATGGCCTTGGTGATCTGCCGGGTGTTCTTGACCGAGCGGATGCGCTTTCGGATGTCGCGAAGGGAGGCCATGACCGGCGCGCCATAGAGGGCGCAGGAAACCAAGTCAATGAGGAAGGGGCCCCCCGCACAAGTGTTTGAAGTAGCTCGACTTCTGGGGACGTCCGCGCGGTGCGCACCTTGCTATACCCACCAGGCTTTGCGCCCCTCCCTCCTCTCTGGCTTTCTCCTGGTGACCGCGGTCGCGACGGGCTGCGAATGCGGCACGCCCAAGCTCACCAACACCTTGCCGCCCGACGTGCGCGTCGACACCTACCTCCAGCAGGCGGCGTCGAAGATCGACGTGCTGTGGGTGATCGACAACTCCGGATCGATGGCGTCCCGGCAGGAGAACCTGGCCCGCAACTTCGGGTCGTTCATCACCGAGTTCACCCGGAACTCCATCGACTACCGCATCGCCGTCACCACTACCGACATCTTCAAGGAAGGCGGCCGCTTCGTCGGTACCCCGAAGATCATCACCCCGACCACGCCCAACGTGGCCACGGTGTTCGCCAACAACGTCAAGGTGGGCATCGCCGGGAGCCCCTACGAGGTGGGCCTCGACGCCGCCAAGCTCTCGCTCGATCTCCAGAACCAGTCGAACGCCGCCTCGGTGCTGCAGTGCAAGACCGCGTGCCCCACCGCCGGCCAGGCCACCTGCCAGGCGAAGTGCGAGACCGACACCGTCTTCCCGTTCCTCCGCCGCGACGCGTACCTGTACCTGATCTTCGTCAGCGACGAGGACGACAAGTCCGCCCAGGACGTGCGCTTCTTCTACCGCTACTTCGAGACGGCCAAGGGCGTGGGCAACGACGGCACGGTGACCACCGCGGCGATCATGGGCGACGTGCCGAACAACGCCTGCGGCGCGACGCCCGGCCTCAAGTACAAGGCGCTCTCCGATCTCACCGGCGGCGAGGTCGGCAGCGTCTGTGACGGGAACTTCTCGGTCACCCTGACCAAGCTCGCCCGCAACGCCGTGGGCCTGAAGCGCAAGTTCGCGTTGCAGGCCAAGCCCAACCTCCAGACGCTGCAGGTGCGCCTGCGCTACCCGTGCAACGTGGCCAACGATCAGATCCTCGCGTGCGGCTCGGTCGACAAGACGCAGTGCGCCGGCAACCCCGCCGAGTCGATGAACCTGGTGTGCACGCCGAAGCAGGGCGCCCCCGATGGCTGGACCTACGAAGAGGGCGGCAACCTCGTGTTCTTCGCCGGTGAATCCGTGCCCGGGCTCTCGGCCCAGATCGAGCTGCAGTATTACGAAGAAGGGAAGGGGCCGTGAAACGCGCCCTGTTCGTGCTGGCCCTTGCGGGCCTCGTCGGCTGCCTCGGTTGTGACAACGGAACCATCAGCCAGGTGCGCCCTCGGCTCTCGCCTCCCGGCTCGCCGGTCGACTTCGGCACCTTGCCGGTGCTCAACCAGAAGTCGATCGAGATCCCCCTCACCAACGTCGGCCGCGCCAAGCTGGCGGTCTCGAACGTCGCGCTTGCGAAGAACGACGGCGTGTTCCGCATCACCTCGGCCCCCGAGGTCGTGGAGAGCGGCGACACCCAGAACATCGTGGTCGTCTTCACCCCCCAGGCCGAGCAGCGCTACGAAGACACGCTCACCTTCGCGACCGACGACGACGAGAACCTCACGCTCTCGCTGACCCTGACCGGCGTCGGCAGCACGCGGGCGATCATCGACGTGCAGCCGGCCATGCTCGCCTTCGGCCGCGTCGCGGAGTGCGCCTCGACGGTGCAGCTGCTGACCATTCTCTCGAAGGGCACCGCCGACCTCGTCATCGAAGAGATCGCCTTCACCGACGGCACCTCGCCCGCCTTCAGCTTCGTCGGCTCGACCCGCACGCCCGCGACGGTGAAGACCACCGACGCCAACGGGTTGCCTGGGCAGATCCAGCTCACCGTGCGCGTCTCAGCGATGGCCGGCGCCGAGGGCATGCTCACCGGCGGCATCCGCCTGCGCTCCACCGACCCGGAGCGCCGCGAGGTGATCATTCCCCTCACCGCGATGGTCAACCGGGCCCCGGTGGCGAACATCGCGCCGCTCGGCAACGGCGCGCCTGGCCAGCGCATCAACCTCGACGGCTCCGGCTCGATGGATCCCGACGCCGATGCGCCCCTCACCTACAAGTGGACGATCCGCAGCAAGCCGCTCGCCTCGATGACCACCATCGCCATGCCCGACGCGGTGACCACCGAGATGACGCTCGATTCTTCGGTGCCCGGCGCCTACGAGGTGCAACTCGACGTCACTGACTCCACCGGCGCGAAGTCGTGCCAGCCCGCGCGGGCGACCGTGGTGGCTGCCCCTGCCCAGAAGTTGTTGGTGGAGATGTTCTGGGACAACGCCGGCACCGACATCGACCTGCACGTGCTGCGCACCACGCAGTCGCTGCTCTTCACCCCGCCTGACGACTGCCACTACCAGAACCGAAACCCCGACTGGGGCGTGGCGGGCGACACCACCGACAACCCGCAGTTCGTTCGCGACGCGCTCACCGGCTACGGCCCTGAGGTGTTCGGCTACGTGAACCCCATCGACACCACCTACCGGATTCTCGCGGTGTTCCAGAACGACCTGCTCAACCCCATGCCCGCGAGCAAGGTGACCGTGCGGGTGTACCTCTTCGGGGTGCTCAAGGCCGAGACCTCGCGCACGCTCGATCACACCGGGGCCATCTGGGAAGTCGCCGACGTGACCTGGCCCAGCGGCGACGTGGCGGTGCTGCCGTGAAGCAGCTGTGCGTGACCCTCGCGTTGCTGCTCTGCGCGTGTCCCCCCGCGAAGCCGACGACGGACGCCGGCCCCCAGCCGGAGTGCCAGACGCGCGCCGAGTGCGACGCGGGCCTCGTGTGCACCACCGAGCAGTACTGCACCGCCTGCACGACCTCCGGCCAGTGCACGGTGAAGGAGGAGTGCAACGTCGACTCCCGCCTCTGCGTGCTGCGCCCCGGCTGGGGCACCCAGTGCGCGGTCAACGACGACTGCCAGGCCGGCTCGTGGTGCAAGCAGGGCCTCTGCCAGGCGCGCGCCGACGTCTCGCTGTGTCCCGGCGGCACGAAGTCCGAGTGTCCGCAGGGCGAGCGCTGCAACCAGGTGACCCTGGTGTGCGAAGAGGACCTCGGCTGCTCGACCAGCGCCGACTGCTCCGCGGGGGAGATCTGCAACGTGGGCTCGCGCCAGTGCCAGCCCCGCTGCACCGTCGCCACCCAGGCCGACGTCTGCGCCGCCGCCCAGCGCTGCGTCAACGAGAAGTGCGTGCAGTGCGCCACCGACGCGGAGTGCGGCCCCGGCCTCACCTGCGACAGCGCCGGCAACTGCTCGGCGGGTTCGCGTTGCTACACCGACCGCGACTGCAC
>JBBRUE010000788.1:0-3818 GCA_038248085.1 Myxococcales bacterium
CTCGAGGCCGGCGCCCCCCGCACCCGGGAGCTGGCGCGCATGCTCTCGGGCGTCGAGGTCACCCGGGAAGCGCTCGGCGCGGCCGAGGCCCTGCTGCGCTCGGCGCTGCGCCACGTCAAGCCGAAGCGTCAACGCAAGAAGTCTCTTCCCGCCGATCAGCGACGCAGCGCGTGAGTGCTTTTCGTCGTGGGCGAAAGAGGTTTGTTGCCGGGTGCGGCAGGGACGCCTAACGTGCCGCCCGTGTCGAAGACGGCTGGCTCGCGACTGAAGGCAGTGTCCGCTGGGCTCACCGACGTGGGCCGAAAGCGCAACCACAACGAAGACAGCTACCTCATTGATGAGGAGCTGCAGTTGTACGTGGTTGCCGACGGCATGGGTGGGCACGCTGGCGGTGGTACCGCGTCGCGCATCTCCTGGACTCGACGTTGCCCGAGTTCCTCCGCAACGCAGTGGAGAAGGCGTGTGCCGCCATCTTCAAGGCCGCCCAGGAGGACCCGCGCCTCGCCGGCATGGGCACCACGGTCATCACCCTGTGCATCAAGGGGGAGAACGCCCTCTTCGCGCACGTCGGGGACAGCCGCGCGTACCTCGTGCGCGGCGATCTGATTCAGCAGGTCAGCGAAGATCACTCGCTGGTCAACGAGCAGATCAAAGCCGGGATGATCACGCCCGAAGAGGCGAAGCACTCCCGCTACAAGAACATCATCACCCGCTCGGTCGGCTTCGAAGAGGAAGTCCAGGTCGACGTCATGGGCCTCATCGCCCAGCCGGGTGACTTCTTCATCTTGTGTTCCGACGGCCTGGCCAACCTCGTCGAGGACAAAGAGATCCGCGAGATCGTCTCGGGGCACTCCCTGAAGGACGCTCCGAAGAAGCTGGTCGAGCTGGCCAATGAGCGCGGCGGGGACGACAACATCACCGCGATCGTGGTCACCACCGTGCCCGTGTAAGCCCAAAGAAAATCAAGTTTTCTGTTGCACGTGTGTGACCTGATCGACGAGGGTTCGCGCGGTTTTCAGTCCTCTGGGGCTGATGTTCTCCACAAGGGGCGCGATGTCTTCGAACGAGAGCTTTACCCTCATCGTCGTTCCCGACCGCCACGCCGAGGTGAAGCGTTTTCACCTGCGCAAGGCGTGGATCATCCAGGGCCTCGCGGCCATCGCCACCGTCGCACTGCTCGGCTTCGTCATGGCCGGCCACTACTTCTCCGTCGTCTCCGAGGCGCACGAGAACCCCGCGCTCCGCGAAGAGAACCTCAAGCTCAAGAGCGAGCTGGCGGTGATCCGCGAGCAGCTGCAGCACGTGGGGCAGACCCTCGACCGCGTCGAGCGCTTCGATCAGAAGCTGCGCGCCATCACCTTGCTGAGCGACCCCCAGCGGAACCTCGCGATGGGTCCCACCGAGCAGCAGCCGCTGGCCGCTTCGGGTGACAATCAGTTCGTCCGAAGCAAGGACGGCGAAGGCTCGCAGGTGCTCGCGCAGAAGCTCGACAAGCTGTCGGCCGAAGCCACCCGCCAGGAACAGAGCCTCCAGGAACTGCAGGCCTACTTCCAGGACCAGAAGTCGATGCTGGCCTCGGTGCCCTCGGTGTGGCCGACCCGCGGTTGGGTGACCTCCGACTTCGGTTCGCGCCTCGACCCGTACACCTCGGAGCGGGTGATGCACGCCGGCCTCGACATCGCCGGTCCGCACGGCAAGGAGATCGTCTCTCCCTCCGACGGCACGGTGGTGTTCGCTGGCCTCGAGGGCGGCTACGGCAACGTGCTGGTGATCGACCACGGCTACGGCATCAAGACCCGCTACGGCCACCTCGCGCTGCTCAAGGTGAAGGCCGGCGAGCGGGTGAAGCGCGGCGACGTCATCGCGGCCATGGGCAACACCGGCCGCTCGACGGGCCCGCACCTCCACTACGAGGTGCGCGTCAACGGCATCGCGCAGAACCCGCGCAAGTTCATCCTCGACGAGTGGTGATGCGCTAGACCCCTCCGCCATGAAGATGGTGGACGTGGGTGACAAGGACAAGACCGCGCGGATCGCGGTCGCGACGGGTCGGGTGCTGATGAGCGCCGAGGCCCTCCGGAAAATTCGCAGCCAGTCGGTCGAGGGCGACGTCATCGCCGCCGCGCGGATCGCGGGCGTCATGGCGGCCAAGCGCACGCCCGATCTGATCCCCCTGTGCCACCCCATCGCCCTCGCCGGCGTGGAGGTCGAGGTGAAGCCCCGGAAGTCGGCGGTGGAGATCCGGGCCACGGTGAAGACGGTCGACCGCACGGGCGTGGAGATGGAGGCCCTGACCGCCGTCTGTGCTGCGGCGCTCACGGTGTACGACATGCTCAAGTCGACTGATCGCGGCATGGTGATCGAGGCGGTCCAGCTCGAGCGCAAGAGCGGCGGCCGTTCGGGCCTGTGGACGCGGAGCCCCTCGCCGAAGAAGAAGCGGGGGGCGTAATGGTCGCCCTGGCGCTGCTCGTCGCGCTCGGTGGCTTCGAGCCGGAACCGCTCCTGCCCGGGGCGCCCTACGCCCTGCGAGGGCACACCGACACCCTGACCGCCGTCGCGTTCAGCCCCGATTCGCAGGTCCTCGCCAGCGCCAGCCGCGACAAGTCGGTGCGGCTGTGGGACCTGAAGACCGGCCAGCAGCTGCGCTCGTTCATCGTGGGCCAGGAGCAGATCTCCTCTCTGTGCTTTTCGGCTGACGGCACGAAGCTCGTGGTGGGCGACGTCTCACTGCAGTTGCGGCTGCTCGACGTGGCGACCGGCGAGGTGCTCGAGGTGTTCGCCCACCCCGACGCCGTCAGCGAGGTGTCGCTGAGCCCTGATGGCGCGTTGCTGGCAGTGGCCGGCGTGTCCGACAACGGTGCGGTCTACCTGCTGGCGAGCGATCCGCGACCCACCGTCACCGCCCCCCGGAGCTCGGGTCAGAAGAAGTACGGGTTTCGTGGGCGGGGGGCGCGCTTCTCGGCCGATGGGAAGACGCTCCTGATCTCGAGTGGCGCCGGCACGTTTTCGTTGCTCGAGGCGGCCACGGGCAAGGTCCGCAAGACGGTCAGCACCAGCCCAGATCTCCCGCTCACCACCATGACGCCCGACGGGACGCTGATCGCCTCGTGGACCGCCGCGGGCATCGACGTGAAGCTGTGGACCGCCGACGGCAAGAAGCGGGGCGTGCTCAAGGGCCCGGTGGCCGAGATGGAACGGCGCAAGGCGCGCGTCACCGGCGTCGCGCTGACCCCCGATGGCAAGCGGGTGGTGGTGGGCGGAGGCGACGGCGTGGTCCGCCTGTGGAACGTCGAGACGTCGGCGGTGCTCCAGACCTGGCTGGCGGACAAGAGCAGCGCGGTGGCGGTGTCACCCGACGCGAAGTGGCTGGCGGTGCTGGACCAGGGGCTGGTGAAGCTGTGGAAGTTGCCCTGAGCGACGGCTCACGTTCGAAGCACGTCGTAGAGCAGGGCCGCGAGCACCAGGGAGTGGGTGATCGTGCCGTCGAGGACCAGCCCGGCGAGTTCCGTGCGCGGCACCAGCACCACCTGGATGTCTTCGCTCCCGTCCTGTTTCCCCTCGTGCACCTTCACGCAGCCCTCGGCGAGGAAGCTGTGGAGCCGGTTGGCGAAGATCGCCGGGTTCGGGTGCGAGACGCCGATCGCGCTGACGCGGGCGGGGCGGAAACCGGTCTCCTCCTCGAGCTCGCGACCCGCGGCCCCCAGCGCGTCTTCGCCGGGGTCGAGCATGCCGCCGGGGATCTCCAGGGTGTTGCTCCACGTGCCGAAGCGGAACTGCCGCACCAGGACCACCTGGCCGTCGGTGGTGACGGGGATCAC
>JBBRUE010000789.1:0-3817 GCA_038248085.1 Myxococcales bacterium
GGGGGAAAACGGGCAGGGCAAGACCAACCTCCTCGAGGGGCTGTACCTGCTGGCGACGCTCAAGCCGTTGCGGGCCAACCGGTTGAGTGAGCTCATCCGCTTCGGGGAGACGAGCGCGAAGGTGACCGGCCGCTTCCTCATCGCTGGCGCCGAGCGGGAGATCTAGGTGGAGGTCATTCCCGGGGGGCGCACCGCCTTCGTCGACGGCAAGCGCGCCGGCTCACTCGACGCGTACTTCGGCGGGGTGTCGGTGGTGGCCTTCACGCCTGACGATCTCGCGGTGGTGAAGGGGGGCCCCGATGGGCGGCGCGCCTTCCTCGACCGCAGCGTGTTCAACGTGCAGCCGGCCTACCTCGACGAGAGCCGGGAGTACGGGCGCGCGCTCAAGAGCCGCAACAAGCTGCTCAAGGACCGCGGGCCGATGAGCCACCTCCAGGCGTGGGACGCGACGCTCGCCCGCATGGGCGCGCGGTTGTGGGTGCGGCGCCGCGCGTTGATGGCCGCTCTGGTCGAGCGGGCGCGCGCCTCGTTTCAACGCATCGGCCGCTCACCGCTCGAGGCCCAGTGGCGCTACGAGCCCGCGCACCTCGGCGAGGGGCTGCAGTTCGCCACCGCGTCGGAGCCGGAGCTGGCGGAGCGCATGCTGGCGAAGCTCGACGCCCGGCTCACCCGCGACGTGGAGCGCGGGTTCACCTCGGTGGGCCCGCACGCCGACGACGTGGAGATTACCCTCGGCGACAAGCCCGCCCGCGCCTTCGCCAGCCAGGGGCAGTGCCGCGCCCTGGTGCTGGCGTGGAAGGTGGCGGAGATCGAGAACCTCGCGGCGCAGAACGGCTTTCTGCCGCTGCTGCTGCTCGACGACGTCTCCAGCGAGCTCGACCCGGAGCGCAACGCGTTCCTCATGGGGTACCTCGCCGACTCGGGGGCGCAGACGTTGCTGACCACGACCGACGCGGCGCTGGTGCAGCGCGCCGCCGGGCCCGACACGACGTGGTTTCGGGTGCGCGCGGGCACGGTCACCCCCGAGCCACGCGAGCGTCACCCGCGCGCGGCGACGTAGCGGGCGAGCAGTCGCCGTCCATGCCCGCGGCCAGGCACTGCGGCCGCTCGTCCTCGAGGCGACTGATCAGCATCGGGCGAGTCACGTCGAGAACGGTTGAGCACACAGTGCGTGTCCCCGCCCCCGCCTCGCCGTGAAACTGGCCGTCGACGAAATGACGGCTCTCAGCCGACCGATTCGGTCTCGAACACGATGGGCGGCGGCGGCGTCTCGTGCGCGCGCAGGTGGCGGCGCAGGGCGATCGACGGGAGGTGGAAGTCGAGCTCCAGCACGTGCCGCCCGTCGACGGGGAACAGCCGCTGGTATGAGAGCGCGGCGAGCGACTCGGCGAGGCGGCGGCGGTGGAAGCGGCCGTCGAGCACGCTGGCGCGGTGCACGGCGTTGATGGCGTTGGGCGCGCGGAACACGCACACCGCCAGCCGGCCATCCATCGCGGCGTCGAGGGCCAGCTCGAGCCCGAGGGTGTCGTCGACGAGGTCGAACCCGATGACGTCGAGCGGCAGCAGCTTGCTGGCGCGCACGAAGTCTTCTGCCCCGCCGTCGGTGCCGAGCATGAACTGCCGCGCGGCGCCGGGCCCGGGCACCAGGGGCAGCCCGAGCGGCTCCTCGAGCGAGGCGACGTGGCGGCCGTCGGCGACGTAGCGCTGGAGCAGCGAGGCGAGCAGCGTGGTGCGGCCGCTCCCCGGCTCGCCCGAGAGGAGGATGAGGCCGCGCTCGAGCTCGAGCAGCGGCTGCTGCACCAGCGGGGACAACCCGAGGGCGTCGAGCGTGGGGCTGACCCGCGGCAAGGCGCGAAAGGTCGCCGCGCGGAAGGTGCGCTCGGTGGTGAGCGTCACGCGGAACCGGCCGAGGTTCGCCGAGGCGATGGAGTGGAGACCCAGGCCGCGTTGCTCGACGACCTCCGGGGCGAGCACCTCGCTGAGCAGCTCACCGAGCTCGTCGGGGGTGAGCGGCTCGTCACTCAGCGGCGTGCTGCCGAAGGCGCCGTGCGCGGTGGGCGGCAGGCCGACGGTGAGGGTGAGGTCGGTGCCGTGGAGCTCGCGCAGCTGCGCCAGGTAGCTGGTCAGGCGGCGGGGCTCTTCGCCGTGCGCTTCGCCCGGGCGGGAAGGGCTCGAGGAGGGGACGCCGTGACGCACCAGCACCACGTGCTCTTCGTGGGCGCGCTCGGCCCGAATCGCGGAGCTGGCCAGCAGGTTCACCAGCTCCGATTCCCAGCTGAACTGCACCGCCTCGCGCGCGGCCTGCAACGTCTGGCGCGAGACCTGGCGGGCGACGACGCGCAGCGGGAGCGAGCCGAAGGCGTGGGCCCCGACGCCGCGGCGATCGAGCCAGCCCCCCTCGAGCAGCTGGGCGGCGAGCGCGTCATCAGCCAGGGCGAGCGAGGCGATGAGCAGGAACCGGTCTTCCCACTCGGCGGCGCCCTCGAGGTCGAGCGCCCCGCCCTGCTCCCCGGCAGTGAGGATGGCGGCGGTCAGCGCCCGGGCGGCCTCGTCGTCGAGCGCCCCGGTGTCGACGGTGCGGGCGAGCGCGTCAGTGGAGAGGCCGCGCAGGTGCTCGCGCAGCGACTCCGGCTCGAGGTAGCGCGCGTGGAGGAGTGCCACGGATCAGATGTCGAGGTTGGTGGCGTGCAGACCGTTGGCCTCGATGAAGGCGCGGCGCGGCTCGACCTCGTCGCCCATCAGCAGCGAGAACATGCGGTCGGCCTCGATGGCGTCCTTCACCCGCACCTGCATCATCGTGCGGACCTTGGGGTCCATCGTCGTCTCGCGGAGCTGCTCGGGGTTCATCTCGCCCAGGCCCTTGTAGCGCTGCATGGCCACGCCGCTCTTCGCGTCGTCGAGCGCGAACTTGAGGACCTCCTGGTACGTCTGGGCCGCGTGCACCTCGTCGCCGATGTGCAGCTCGTACGGCGCGGGGCCGAAGGCCTGGAAGCTCCCCTTGAGCGTCACCAGCTCGCGGAACTCCGGCGAAGTGAGGAAGGGCACGTCGATGATCGTCTCGCGGGGTGAGCCGTTGACCTCGGTGGCGATGAGGTACTTCTTGGCCGAGTGCTCGGGGTCGGCGACGCGCTTGGTGCCGTTCTTCGCCAGCCACTCCACCAGCTCGGGGTGCCGGGTCTCGAGGTACCCGACCATCGCGTCGAACTGGTCGGCGGAGGCCTCGTCGTCCTTGAGCAGCTCGCCGCTGAGCGTCGTCGCCTGGATCAACGCGTCGATGACCCGGGCGTCCTTGCGCAGCGACATGCTCTCGAGGCGCCGCTCGTAGCGGATGACCTTCGAGAGGAGCTCCTTCAGGTCGGCCCCGGTGACCTCGCTCTTGTCGGCGCGCACCAGGCGGGTGCGCTCGGCGGCGATCGACAGGAGGTACTCGTCGCGGGCGTCCTCGTCCTTGACGTACAGCTCCTTCTTGCCGCGCGTGATTTTGAAGAGCGGAGGCTGCGCGATGTAGATGTACCCCTTCTCGATGATCTCCGGCATCTGCCGGAAGAAGAAGGTCAGCAGCAGCGTGCGGATGTGCGAGCCGTCGACGTCGGCGTCCGTCATCAGGATGATGCGGTGGTAGCGGATGTCGTCGGGCTTGTAGTCCTCGGTGTTGTTGCCCGCGCGCACGCCGGTGCCCAGCGCGGTGATCAACGTCACGATGAGCTCGCTCGAGAGCATCTTCTCGATGCGCGCCTTCTCGATGTTCAGCTCCTGTTTCGGCGTTGATGCAAGCCGCACGCGCCCACAACATACTGCTCTGCGCTTCCATCGCCAC
>JBBRUE010000790.1:0-3812 GCA_038248085.1 Myxococcales bacterium
CCGGCTGCATCTGAAGCTCGGCGACCGGTTCCTGATCGGCGAGGCGTCGTTCATCGCCCGCGCCGTGCTGGTGCAGGAACCGGACCGGCTCGGCCGCGGCTTCGGCCTCGGCCCTCGCGTGCTTACGACCCTGCCCGCGGTCGTCAACGGCGGCTTCCTCCAGCCCGGCATGCCCAACACCAATGAGGCCGTCCGCATCGCGCTCAAGCCGCGGTACGCCAGCAACGCCTCCGTCGACGCCCTGGTGAAGGCCCTCAAGAAGGACGGGTTCGAGGCCCGGGGCCGCAACGAGGCGGCCGGAGGATTCAAGCGGCTGATCGACCAGCTGGAATACTTCCTCGGCTTCATCGGTCTGGCCTCGCTGGTCGCCGGCGGGCTGGGCGTGGCGGGCGCCGTCTCGGCCTATCTCGAACAGCGCAAGCCGTCGATCGCCGTGCTCAAGGCGCTGGGGGCGGAGGGGGCGCTGATCCGCAACCTCTACCTGATCCAGATCGCCGTGCTGTCGGCGCTGGGCGTGGCCATCGGTCTCGCCATCGGGGCCGTCGCGCCGCTGGTGCTGGGTGAGCTGGCGAAAGACCAGCTGCCGGTGCCGGCCCTGGAACGCGAGGATGCCCGGCTCGAGCAGGTACGCGGTCACGTCGTCGTAGAGCGAGCGCTCGGCGGGCGACATCGTGTACTCGAACAGCCGCGCCTCCCGGTTGACGAAGGGCTTCTCGAGGAAGCTCTGCGCCTGGCGCCGCAAGGTGCGCTGCAGCACCTGCTTGAGCCGCGAGCGGAGCTCGTCTTCCTGCCCCGGCGCGAGCTGGCGATCGTCGCTGCCGCAGAACACCTCGCGGAAGGTCGGCAGGTCGCCCAGCAGGGTGCCGAGCGGGTCGACGTACTGCACCAGGCCCCACAGCTCAGCGAGGTTGTTCTGAATGGGCGTCGCGGTGAGCAGCAACATCGGGGTGAGGCCGAGCACCTCGCGAACGCGGCCCGCGGTGCGCGCGTGCTCCGAGTCGGGGTTGTAGGTGCCGGCCTGGGTGAAGCGCTTGTAGATGCCAGCGAAGACCTCGTGGGCCTCGTCGATGACGCACAGGTCGAAGGGCGCGGCGAGCGAGAGCGCGCGCTGGCCGTTCTCCGAGCCCGCGGCCTCGCGGTTGATCAAGAAGAGGCCGTCGCCGTCGAAGGCCCCCGGCTTCGCCGAGCCCTCGCGCGTCTGCAGGTCGAAGAGCTGGAACAGCTCCTGGCGCCACTGTCCGAGCAGAGACTTCGGCGCGATGAGCAGCACGCGGCGCGCACCCTCGGCCCGGAGCTGCGCGATGACCAGGCCCGCCTCGATGGTCTTTCCGAGGCCCACCTCGTCCGCGAGGATGCAGCCGCCTTCGCGCAGCCGGCCGAGCGCGAAGATGACCGCTTCGATCTGGTGCGGGTTGGGGTCGACCTTCGCCGCGCGGTGAGGCGAGGCCGAGCGGCGCTGCTCGTCGGAACGCCGCAGGCGCACCAGCTCCTCGGCGAAGTACCGGCGCTGCGCGGGGTGGAGCGGGCTCACACCCACGTCACGCGCAAGGTGGCGCCCGGGAGCGCGACCTGGTGCAGCACCACCGTGCCCTCGCGGCCGAGCACCTCGAGACCGCCCTGGATGATGCCGATCCAATAGGTCGGGAAGCCCTGCACCTCGTTGATCGAGATGAGCGCCTCGTTCGAACCGACGAGCTCGGTGACGGCGTGGGTGAAGTTATCGGAGGTGCGGAACGCGCGGTCGAGCCGGGTCAAGGTGCGCGCCGGGCCGATGAGGCGCAACACGGCCGAGGCCGCCGAACCCATCGTGGTGTTCTTCCAGCCACGAATGAAGTGCAGCCCCAGCAGCCGGAGCGCCTCGGCCTCGCCGACGTCGGGCCACGCGAACGTCGCTGCCTGCCGGAGGTGCGGAGACCACTGCGCGACGGGGATCGCCGGCGGGAGCTTCTCGACGTCGAGCCCGTGCGCCTTGAGGTGGGCTTTCAGCGCAGGCGTCGCCAGCGGACCCAGCCCCTTGAGCATTCCATCGACCGAAGACGGAAAGACGTAACGACCCTCACTCATGCGGCGCGCAATGTAGCTGCATCCACCCGCGGGCGAGAGCGCTCAAACCCACGTCACGCGGAAGGTGGCACCCGGGGGATCGACGCGGTGAATCGTCACGGTGCCTTCGCCGCCCATCAGCGCGAGCCCACCCTCGAGGAGTCCGACCCAGTAGCTCGGCAGGCCCTGCAGCTCGTTGAGGGAGATGAGCAGCTCCTTGTCGCGGACGACCTCGACCGTCGCCTTGGTGAAGTTGTCGGCGCTGCTGACCAGGCGGTCGAAGCGCTGGAACGCGCGAAGGGGCCCCAGCGTCAGGATGAGCGGAGCGGCAACCGTGCCGACCGACGTCGTCTTCCAGCCCTCCAGGAGCCGCCGCGCGAGCAAGCGGAGCGCCGCGTCTTCAGTCTCGGTGGGCCACACGAAGGTCGCGATTCGACGCAGGAGGGGCGCCCAGTCCTCGATGGGGAGCACGGCGGGCAGACGGTTGACGTCCAGACCATGCGCCTTCAAATGGGCTCCGAGCGCCGGAGTCATCTCTTCGCCCAACCCCTTGAAGATCGCCTCCACTGCCGACGAAAAGACGTAACGACCCGCGCCCATGGCGATGCTCACTGTAGCGCCGCTCGTGTGCAGTAGCTTGCGCCGCGTGAGCAGTGACGCAGACGAAGTTTTTTCGAAGCGGCGAGCCCGGTGGGTCGCGCAGGATGGGCTGACGGTCGATGGTGTGCTGGGCCCCGACGGTGCGTTGTCCGCCGCGATGGAAGATTACGAGCACCGGCCGACGCAGCTCGAGATGGCCCGCGCGGTGGCGAAGGCGCTCGACGAGAAGCGCTTCCTGCTCGCGGAGGCGGGCACCGGCACTGGCAAGACGCTCGCGTACCTCGTGCCGGCGGTGCTCTCGGGCAAGCGGGTCATCATCTCCACCGCGACGCGCACGCTGCAGGAGCAGATCTTCCTCAAGGACCTTCCTCTGCTGCGCGACCAGGTCGGGCTGCCGGTGACGGCGGCGCTGCTCAAGGGCCGCAACAACTACCTCTGCGCCGCGCGCTTCGAGCGCTTCGAGAAGCAGCCGCTCTTCCCCACGCCCGACGACGCCACGCACTGGGACGCGTTCCGCGAGTGGGCCTACGCGACGCAGACCGGCGATCGCTACGAGACGCAGGTGCCTGATCAGTGGGCGACGTGGTTCCAGGTCTCGACGACCTCCGACTCGTGCACCGGCTCGCGCTGCCCCCTCTACGAGCAGTGCTTCGTGACCCGCGCGCGGCGGCAGGCGACCGAGTGCCAGCTCATCGTGGTCAACCACGCGCTGTTCTTCGCTGACCTCGCGCTCAAGCTGCGCGGCGGTGGGGAGCTCGAGCTGGGGGTGCTCCCGCAATACGACGCGGTCATCTTCGACGAAGCCCACGCGCTCGAGGACGTCGCCACCGAGTTCTTCGGGCTGACCTCGTCGAGCGGCCGGCTGGCGAACCTCGCGACCGACATCCTCACCCACACCCCGGGCACCGACCCGCGCGCCGCGAGCCTCACCGCGATGGCGCTCGAGCTGCGCACGCGCACCGAGCGCTTCTTCACTCAGGTGCTCCAGTGTCTCTCGCCCTCGCCGGCCTCGCTGGGGGAAGGGTTCCCCGAGGGCAAGCCGCTGTTCGAAGGCTCCGACGTCCGGCTGCTCCCGGAGACCCTGGCCGAGGCCCGTCCGCAGGCGGCGCTGCTCCTCGAGACGGTGGGGGCGATCTCTGCGCTGTGTCCCGAAGACGACGCCGACCTCG
>JBBRUE010000791.1:0-3803 GCA_038248085.1 Myxococcales bacterium
GGCAGCTCGGCCGCGCCCGGCGCTTCCGACGACGTGAGCTGCTTGCGCAGCGCACCGACCACCGCTCCGAACTCCCCACCGAACTGCGTGCACGCCTCACAGCCGGCGAGGTGTGCCTCGACCCGGCCGCGCGCCGTCGCCACGAGCTCACCGTCGAGGTAGTCGGACAGCAGGGCCAGCACCTCGAAGCACCGAAGCCCGCCCACGAGTTGATTCTCAGCCATGGTGGAGACCTCCGTGCTTGACCTGCGCCACCAGCGCCAACCGCGCGCGGTGCAGCCGGCTCTTCATCGCTGCCACCGACACGCCCAACACCTGCGCCGTCTCGTCACCCGACAGCCCCTCGAGCTCGCGCAACGTCAGCACCTCGCGGGCCTCGGGATCCAGCGACGCCAGGGCGCGCTCCAACTCCGCGCGCTGGTCCAGTCGCGACGCGAGCGCCTCGGGGTCCATCGGGGAGCCCCACCCGGCCGCGAGCCCCAGCGCCTCGAGCGAGCGGTCTTCGACGGGCTCGTGCCGCGCCGCCGGCGCCCGCTGCGCCATCAACCACCGGCTCCGGGCGATCGCCAACAGCCAGCCCCGCACCGTACCGACGCCGCCGCGCCACGAGTCGAGGTGGGTGAGCGCGGCCACGAACGTCTCCTGCGCCAGGTCTTCCGCCTGCGCGTCGTTCTGCGCGAGACGGCGCAGCCAGCGGAACACCGCCCCGCGGTGCTCGGCCACGAGCGCATTTCGGGCGACCGCGTCTCCCGCCACCGCACGGGTCATCACCTCGGCCTCGGCTGTGGCAGCGACGGTCATCGACTCAGGCGTCTACCTTCTTCACCGGCTTCGTGCCCACGCCCATCAGCGTGTACAGGGGGCAGCTGCCGATCGCGCCGGTCGCCAGCGGCACCAGCCCGACCAGGCCCCACAGCGTGTGCGGGCCCACCACCGTCAGGCTCAGCAGGCCCAGGCCCAGCACCACGCGCAGCACCCGGTCAAACGTCGCTTCGTTGTTCGGAAAGAGCTTCCCCATGGCGTTTCTCCTCGTGAAGGGCGGCCGTCGATTCGGCCGCGTTCACGGAAGAGATGCAGCCCAGCGCGCCGAGGATTCCGACCGTCGCGACGCAGAGTTTGCGTGACCGGACGTCAGTGCGTGGTGTCGGGCCGATCGCGCTCGTCGGGCTCGTCACGAAACGACGAAGGAAGCAGGTCGAACGGCAGCACCTTCGCCAGCGCCAGCAGCAGCAACAACCCGCCGGGCGCCGCGAAGATGGCGAGCGCCGGCACGGCCTTGGCGACGTTGATCAACTGCTCGCGCATCGCGGTCTTCTCTTCGGAGCTCAGCTTCTGCCCCCGCGCCGCCCGCGCGAGGAGCTTCGAGAGCTCCCCCGTCTCGCGGATCTCCTTGAGCAGCGCGCGGTAGTTCTTCTTCATCGTCGACGACATCTCGTCGACCCACGCTTCGCCCATCACCTCGGCGCCGCCCGAGAGGCTGAAGACGTCCACCACCGTGCGGTGGCGCTTGTAGAACTCCGCCATCTCGAGCTCCATCACCCGCAGCTGCTCGGGGGTGAAGCCGAGCTGCTTGCCCAGGGTCTGCGTCCAGTCCACCTCGCGCGGGCTGCGGCGGCCCTCGACCAGCGAGGCGAGCAGCGTCTGCTCGACGATGAAGCGCTTCATCTCGAGGCTGCGCAGCCCTGCGGTCAGCCGCTTCATCGGCACCGGCTTGTCGAAGGCCTTGCGCGCGAACTCCCGCGTCGCGTCGGCGAGCGCCTCGGGCAACCGCAGGTCGTCGATCTGCCGGAGGATCGCCCGGCGCGCGGGGAAGCCCGGCTTGCGCTCGGCGCTCACCAGGCCGACCAGCACCTCCACCAGCCGCGCCTTCTGCTGCCCGGCGAAGGCGAGCCGCCGCTCCACCGCTTCGCGGGGGAACTTGCTGTGGGTGAAGTACGCGGTCGCCACGCGCCCGAAGAGGTTCGCGTCGGCGAACACCGCGCCGTTGTGCAGCACCAGCCCGTAGTACGGGTCGGAGGCCAGGGAGAGCGCGCGCGACTCCACCGCCTCTTCCACGCGCAGCCACAGCTTCTGCGGCAGCGGCCACTGCTTCGTCGCGCGCTCGATGCGCCGGTGGATCTCCTCGGCGTCGTCGAGCCGGTGGCTCAGCGCGGCGAACAGCAACAGCACCTGCTCCGGCCGGGGCCCCGGCGCGGCGTCGGCGAAGGCGGCGACGTCGAGCGCGATGCGGGTGAAGACGCGGAGCACGGCGAGGAAGAGTTCTTCTTCGGGCCCGGTGGTGTCTCCGCCGAGCGTCGGGGTGTTGGGGGTCCCGAAGAGCAAGCCCGACTCGCGCAAGATGCCTCGCACGTAGCGGCGCGCGCGCGCCTGCCCCGGCGGAAGCTCGCGGGCGACCACGGCCGATCGAGAGTCGACGTCAGGTGTCCATGTGCCCACCACGCCGCGGATGATCTGCTCGAGCCAACCCTGCTTCCCCAACGCCATGGCGCGTTGCGCGTAACAGGGTCAGCCGAAGGAGGCCACCCTCAGGCCGGCAGCGAGGCGCCGTCGAGTGGCACGCCCCGCACCAGCGGCGGCTGCTGGTCGTCGAACCACTGCGCGATGGCGAGCTCGGCCTCGACCTCGAGGTCGGTGAACACCACGCTGATCTGCGTGCCCTTCTCGAGCCCGCGCCGGGCGACCACCACCGCGCTGGCGACGATGGGCCCCACGTAGGTGGGCACGGTGAAGAGCAGCTCCACCGAGTCACCGGCCGGCGGCGCGGTGGTGACGAACGAGGCCCCGCCGACCGAGAGATCGCCCACGCACGACCGCGCCCGCTTGCCCGGTTCCCGCACGTCGAGGGCGATGTCGCGCCGGGGAGAGTCGCGGCGCTCGTCGTCGCGGCGTTCGCGACGGCGGGTCAGCGGCTCGGGCACGAGGTCACGGGTACGGCGGTTGACGGTGCGTCGGTCAGTCATCGCCACACCGTGCCACAGGGGTGTAGGGCCGCGAGTTTTTGGCCTGCCCGGGGGTTCGGCCCCTCTCCCCGCGTCGCAGGGAGAGGGAAATACGGTGTTACTTCACGGCCTTGACGCGCGGCCGCTTCTCTTCCGGCTCTTCCACGGGGGTCTCGACGGCGGTCGGCACGGGGTTGCCCTTCACGCCGAACTTCTCGAGCAGCATCGCCTCGATCTCCTTGGCGATGGCCGGGTGCTCCTTGAGGTACTCCTTGGCGTTCTCGCGGCCCTGGCCGATGCGCTCGCCCTTGAAGCCGAACCACGAGCCGCTCTTCTCGACGATGCCGTGCTCGCCGGCGAGGTCGATGAGGTCGCCTTCCTTGCTGATGCCGGTGCCGTACATGATGTCGAACTCCACCTCCTTGAAGGGAGGCGCCATCTTGTTCTTCACCACCTTCACGCGGGTGCGGCTGCCCACCACGTTGTCGCCGTTCTTGATCGCGCCCACGCGGCGGATGTCGAGGCGCTGCGATGCGTAGAACTTGAGCGCGTTGCCGCCCGTGGTCGTCTCGGGGTTGCCGAACATCACGCCGATCTTCATGCGGATCTGGTTGATGAAGATGAGGCAGGTCTGGCTCTTGGCCACCGCGCCGGTCAGCTTGCGCAGCGCCTGGCTCATGAGCCGCGCCTGGAGGCCCATGTGCGCGTCGCCCATCTCACCCTCGAGCTCCGCCTTGGGAACGAGGGCGGCGACCGAGTCGATCACCAGCACGTCGATCGCGCCCGAGCGCACCAGCATCTCGGCGATCTCCAGGCCCTGCTCGCCGGTGTCCGGCTGCGAGAGGAGCAGGTCGTCGGTGCGCA
>JBBRUE010000792.1:0-3789 GCA_038248085.1 Myxococcales bacterium
ATCGAGAAGCCCACCAGCGAGACCCGCTTCGCGTCGACCGAGCGGCGGCCTCCCAGCTCCTTCACCAGGCCCACCACCTTCTGCTGCGCGCGCGAATCGCCGCCGTACCAGCTGCCCCCGAAGGTGTCGTCGCGCGGACACTGCGGCGCCACGGCGATCACCGGCTGGCCCGCGAACGACTCCACGCCGTTGTTCAGGTGCGACCAGGTGTCATCGCCACGCTCGGCGCTCCCGTGGAGGGACACCACCACCGGGTAGCGCTGGTGAAGCGGGTCGTACCCTGGCGGCAGCAGGTACCGGTACGGCAGCCCTTCATGCGACGCGAGTTCCCACTTCATCGATTGCCCACCGACCTCACTCGTAGAGCGTCTGCAGCTCGGTGCCCGGGTAGTAGTGCTGGAGGATCTTCCGGTAGTCCCAGCCCTTCTCGGCGTACACCCGCGCGCCCCACTGGCACATGCCCGCGCCGTGACCGAAGCCGGAGCCGGCGACCGTCCACCCGTCGCGGGACTTCTCGATCTCGAAGTTCAGGCTCTTCAACTTCATGTACCCGATGCGCTCGCGGAAGGTGACGGCGTCGATCGAGCGCGCACCCACCTCGACCCGCCGGGCCCGCCCCGTCGACGAGCGGCCCTGCACCTTGACCGCCGTGCCCTTCACCCCACCCAGCGACTTGAGATCCGCCGTCTTCAGGTTGAGCGTCCAGTGGCTCGTCGGCAGCCTGCCGCACGGACAATCGACCGCCTGGAGGTACGGGAGATCGCGGCCCAGCGCGTCGATGCCGGTCTCGGTGCGGCCACCGCAGCTCGCGTGGAAGTAGGCCTCGATCGGCTGGAGCTGCCACGTCATCACCAGGCCGCGCGTCGTCTCGACGACCTCGCGGGTGACCGGGTCTTCGACGTCGAGCCCCTTGTAGACCTGAGAGATGACCGAGCTGCCGAGGTGGTACGGCTGGCCGTACTGCTCGAGCTTCTTGTTGAGCGCGTAGGTGCGCGCCGCCACCGCCTGCGCCTTGAGCGCCTCGAGCGGGAACGACCTGGGCATCTCGCTGCCCAGCACGCCCACCAGGTAGTCCTCGAGCGGGAGCACGTTCACCGCCGCGAGCTGCGTCTTGCCGAAGAGCACCACCACGTCGCCCTTCACCCGCACCCCGTTGACCTGGATCACCCCGCTCCCGTCTTGGCCCGAGCGGAACCGCAGCGCGGAGGCCGGCGACGGTTCGCCCTCGACGTGCAGCTTTCCGCCCACCAGCGTCAGGGTCACCCTGGACGCCGCGAACGGCTCGAAGACCGCCTCGTCGGAGTCGGCGCCGACGCGCAGGGACTGGCCTTCGAGCTGCACCTTCGCCGACTCGGGCCCCACCGCGATGCGCATCGTCTCGGTCGCGAGGGCCGAGCACGACAGGAGGAGGACCAGGAGCGGCGCGCGCATTTGGAGCACAGCGTACGAACCCACGACACGGGCTCAAGAATTTGGCAGGAGTGGTGCGGTGTCTGAGGTCGATGCGCTGTTCAGGCTGTTGAGCGAGGCGCCGCCGCGATCGGCGGAGATCGTCAAGCGCGTCGCCTTGCGGGGCGTGAGCCTCGAGGAGATCGCCCGGTCGTTCGACGTCGACGTCGAGCGGGCCCGGGTGATCGTGTTTCGGGCGTTTCTCGACGTGTCTTCCGGTGGGACGGCGCGGTTGCGTGATGAGGAAGAGGCCCTGGCCGCGGTGGCGCTGTGGGCCCCCCACCCTGACCCTCTCCCCCCTTCGCAGGGCGAGGGAACCCTTCGCCAGTTGTGGCAGCGGCTCGAGGCCAACCGCGAAGGACTCGAGGCCAGGCTGCTCACCGCGGCCACGGCCTTCGCCGCCTCACCCGACCGCGACCGCGACGAGTGGCTGCGCCGCATCGCGATCATCGTGGTGCTCGCCCTGACGGCCTTCTTCTATTGGCGCGAACAGAACAAGCCGCGGCCCCCGCCCGAGAAGCGCCAGGTCATCACGCCCGCCACGCCCCCCTAAAAGGTTGCTGGCATGCGGATCGCGGTTTACACGCCACTGCTCATGAACCGCCTGCTCCTCGCCGCCGCCGCGTCCCTCTTCCTCCTGGCGTGCCCGAAGTCGAACCCCGGTCCCACGCTGGGCGGCTCCGATGACGAGAAGATGGACTCGATCGCCTCGAAGCTCGAGGAGTACGGCACCAAGACCAGCACCGACTGCAGCGAGACCTGCTCCCTCAAGGGCAAGGTGTGCAGCCTCTCGGAGACCGCCTGCGAGATCGCCGGCCGCAACGCCGACCGCGTCGAGTACCAGAAGCGCTGTGTCACCGCGCAGGAAGACTGCGCCCGTTTCAACGAGTCGTGCTCCTCCTGCAAGAACTGACGGAGTAGCCTCCCCGCCTGGAGGTCGTCATGTCGCTTGCCCTCGTCACTCTCTGTCTCGCCCTCGTCGCCGACGAGCCGCTGTCGGCCGAGCAGACCGCGATCATCGGACATGAGCAGAAGCAGGCCCAGGCCGAGGTCCACGCGAAGTACGGCAACAAGAAGTCGTCCGAGCTGAGCGCCGACGAGCGCCGCCAGATGGTGAAGGACCAGGCGGCGGCCGAGAAGCAGGTGCTCGAGAAGAACGGCGTCAGCGCCAAGCAGTGGGCCCGCGAGTCGCTCCAGAAGGACCGCGCCGAGTTCGCCCAGCAGAAGGACCTCGAGAAGAAGCTCGTCGAGAAGGACAAGCAGGCCGCCGCGGCCGCCCAGAAGAAGGACGAGTCGGGCAAGCCGGTCGAGGTGCAGCGCGGCTTCTCCGAAGAGAACCCCGTCACCCTCGACGAGAAGCCCGCGGAAGAAGGCAAGGTCGCCGTCGAGAAGCAGCTGCCGCCCGACGTAGGGGCCGACCAGGCCGCGGCCAGCGAGCAGGACCGCCTCGAGAAGACCGGCGGCGCCGACGACGCACCGAAGTCCGCGCCGAAGGGAAAAGGCGGTCGACGGAAGTAGGCACGACCGTCGAGCGTTCTGCGGGCTCCTCCTCTTTCCATTTCTCCGGGTGACACTGTGCGCGTGGGTCCCATTCCGGGGGAGCGCTTCGGCCCCTACGACATTCTCGGTCCGCTCGGCGCCGGGGGCATGGGCATCGTCTACCGCGCGCGGGACACCCGCCTGGGGCGTGAAGTGGCGCTCAAGACGCTGCCGCCCGAGAGCCTGTCGGACCCCACGCGGCTGCAGCGCTTCGAGGCCGAGGCCCGGGCGGCGTCGGCGCTGAACCACCCCAACGTGCTCGCGGTGTTCGACGTGGGCCGTGAGGGCGAGACCCCGTTCCTCGTCACCGAGCTGCTCCAGGGCGAGACGCTGCGCGAGAAGTTGAACGCCGGCCGGCTGCCGCCGCGGAAGGTGATCGAGCTGGGCATGCAGGTCGCGCAGGGTCTTTCGGCGGTGCACGAAAAGGGCATCGTTCACCGCGACCTCAAGCCCGACAACCTCTTCGTCACCAGAGAGGGGCAGGTGAAGATCCTCGACTTCGGGGTGGCCCGAACGAACGAGAGCGCGACGCCGGCCACCGGCACCCTGCCCCTGACCCAGTCGGGCGCGGTGATGGGCACTGCCGGCTACATGTCGCCCGAGCAGGTGCGGGGGCGCGTGGCCGATGGGCGCAGCGATCTCTTCGCGCTCGGCGCGATCCTCTACGAGTGCCTCAGCGGCGAGCAGGCCTTTCCCGGGGAGACGCCGGTCGAGCGCGGCTACGCGATCCTCAACGCCGACCCGAAGGAGCTGCAGGTACCCGCCCCGCCGGCGATGATGCGGGTCATTCGGCGTTGCCTC
>JBBRUE010000793.1:0-3784 GCA_038248085.1 Myxococcales bacterium
AGTAGTTCACGCTCACCCCCAGCCCCTTGTCGGCGAAGAGCTGGGAAATGGTGAAGATGCTGCCGGCGATCAGCCACAAGGCCAGCACCCCGGCATGCGCGAGGTACTTGAGCGTGTTCTGCGTCGTCGAGGTCTGGGTCAGGGCCATGGAAGGAACCCTACGCGGGGACGTGCCTCACCGCCCGTCATGAAGCGTGAGCATTTCGATAACGGGTTGTAATCGACGCCCCTCCCGCCCGCGAAAGGTCAGGTTTGCCTGACGCGGCCAGTCGGACTAGCGACCCCGCCCATGAGTGACGCAGCCCCGAAGGACTACAAGTCGACGTTGAACCTCCCCCAGACCGGGTTCCCGATGAAGGGCAACCTCGCGCAGCTCGAGCCGAAGATGCTCGCCGCGTGGGAAGAGAAGAAGGTCTTCGCCGCCATCCTCGAGAAGAACCAGGGCAAGCCGGTCTACACGCTGCACGACGGCCCGCCGTACGCGAACGGCAAGCTGCACGCCGGCCACGCGCTCAACAAGATCCTCAAGGACATCGTGGTGAAGTACCGCAACCTCGCCGGCTACCGCGCCGACTTCGTGCCGGGGTGGGACTGTCACGGCCTGCCCATCGAGCAGGCGGTCGAGAAGAAGCTGCGCGAGCAGAAGATCGATCGCCGGCTGATGTCGCGCGACGAGTTCCTCCAGAAGTGCCGCGACTACGCGCTGGAGTTCATCGACATCCAGGCCGGCGAGTTCAAGCGCATGGGCGTCTTCGCCCGCTACGACGCGCGCTACCGCACCCTCGACTTCGACTACGAGGCCCAGGAGATCCGCGAGCTGGCGAAGTTCGCCGCCTCCGGCGCGCTCTACCGCCGCAACCGCCCGGTGTTCTGGTGCGTGTACGACCAGACCGCGCTGGCGTTGGCGGAGATCGAATACGAAGACATCAAGGTCCCCTCGACCTACGTCGCCTTCAAGAGCGCCAGCGACCTCGCCGCGAAGTGGGGCTTCCTCGCGGGCAAGCAGGTCGAGTTCGCCATCTGGACGACCACCCCCTGGACGCTGCCGGCCAACCTCGCGATCAGCGTGAACCCGAAGTTCGAGTACGTCTTCTACGAGCTGACGCCCGGCCGCGTGCTGGTGATCGCCAAGGAGCTGCTGGCCAAGGTGCTCGGCGACTTCGCGCCCGGCGAGCTGAAGGTCAAAGAGGTGAAGACCGGGGGCGCCTCGTTCGACGCCGCCGTGTTCACCGACCCCACCCGCATCCTCGGGTACGCGCTCGGCGAGGAGCTCGAGGGCCTGAAGTACCACCACGCCTTCCTCGAGCGGATCTCGCCCATCGTCACCGGCGAGCACGTCACCCTCGAGGCCGGCACGGGCCTGGTGCACACCGCGCCCGGCCACGGCCCCGACGACTACGAGGTCGGCCTGCGCAACGGCCTCGAGCCCTACAACCCGGTGAAGGCCGACGGCCGCTACGACGACTCGGTGGGCCCGCTGTTCGCCGGCCAGTTCGTCTTCGACGCCAACGAGACGGTGCCGAAGCTGCTCGTCGAGAAGGGCGCGCTGCTCAACCAGCCTGGCGAGATGTTGACCACCAGCTACCCGCACAGCTGGCGCAGCAAGAAGCCGGTCATCTTCCGCGCCACGCCGCAGTGGTTCATCTCGATGGAGCACGGCGACCTGCGCAAGAAGGCCCTCGACCAGGTCGACCACCACGTGAACTGGGTGCCCAAGTGGGGGCACGACCGCATCTGGGGAATGCTCTCGACGCGCCCCGACTGGACCATCTCGCGCCAGCGCACCTGGGGCGTCCCCATTCCCACCGCGGTGTGCGGCGAGTGCAGCCACGCGTTCATCGACGCGGGGGTGATGAACAAGGTCGCCGACGCGGTGGCGAAGGAAGGCGGCGGCGCCTGGTACTCGCGCCCGCTGTCCGACTTCCGCGCCGAGGGGTCGAAGTGCCCGGCCTGCGGCAAGGACGCGCTCAAGAAGGAGACCGACATCCTCGACGTGTGGTTCGACTCCGCGTGCAGCTTCGCGGCGGTGATGGAGCTGCGCGAAGGCGTGGCGCCCCCGGTCGACCTGTACCTCGAGGGGTCTGATCAGCACCGCGGCTGGTTCCACAGCTCACTGCTGGTGGGCGTCGGCACGCGCGGCATCGCGCCGTACAAGACCTGCCTCACCCACGGCTTCGTGGTCGACGGCAACGGCAACAAGATGTCGAAGTCGATGGGCAACACCGTGTCGCCCGACGAGATCACCAAGAAGCACGGCGCGGAGGTGATGCGCCTGTGGGTCGCCGCGTCGGACTACCGCAACGACGTGCGCCTCTCGATGCCCATCCTCGACGGGCTGTCCGAGGGCTACCGGAAGATCCGCAACACCGTGCGCTACGCGCTCTCGAACCTCTTCGACTTCGACCCCGCGAAGGACGCGGTGCCGGCCGGGAAGCTGCTCCCGCTCGAGCAGTGGGTGCTCGCCAAGCTCGACGGGCTGACCGAGAAGGTGAACAAGGCCTACGAGGCCTACGAGTTCCACCTCGTGTTCCAGTCGGTGGTCGACTTCTGCGCCAACGAGCTGTCGGCCCAGTACTACGACATCCAGAAAGACACGCTCTACACCAGCCGGAAGGACGGCCTGAAGCGGCGCTCGGCGCAGACCGCGCTGTACCGCATCGCCCGGGAGATGCTGATCATCCTCTCGCCGGTCACCAGCTTCACCAGCGAAGAGGCCTACGAGTTCCTCCCCGGGGCGAAGCACGCCTCGGTCTTCATGGAGGCCTTCCCCAAGCCGTCGGGCCAGGTGAACGCCGCGGTGGTGGCCGACTTCGACGCGCTGTTCCAGGTGCGCTCGGCGGTGCTCCCGGTGCTGGAGAACGCGCGGCGCGACAAGCACATCGGCAAGTCGACCGAGGCCCAGGTGACCATCACCGCCTCGGGCGCCACGCAGGCGCTGCTGGCGAAGTTCGCCCCCGACCTCGCGGAGCTGTTCATCGTCAGCCAGGTGCACCTCGCGGCGGGGGCGGGCGAGCTCCAGATCACGGTCGCGGGGGCCACCGGCGCCAAGTGCCCGCGCTGCTGGACCTTCAAGCCCGAGGTCGGCGCGCAGGAGCTGTGCGTGCGTTGCACCGAAGCGGTGAGCTGAAACGAGTATGGTTCGCCCGCTGTCACCCTGAACGCCGTCTTCCTCCCAACAAGGACACGCTCCCATGGCCAATCGCTTCGCAGCGCTGCTCGCAGTTCTCTCGATGACCGCGTTCGCGGCACCGCCGGTCGGCGAGAAGCCCAAGTCCCTCACCCTCGAGAAGAACGAGGGCGGGCGCGTCACCGGTGAGGCGTGGAAGAGCGACGAGATCACCGGCAAGGTGTTCGTGCTCTTCTACGTCGACCCCGATCTCTCGGACCTCAACAACGCGGCGAGCGAGGCGCTCAAGGCCGAGAAGTTCTCCAAGGAGCAGTACCAGTCGCTGGCGGTCATCAACATGGGCGCCACCTGGCTGCCCAACTTCGCGATCGACGGGAAGCTGAAGGCCAAGCAGAAGGACTACCCCGACACCATCTACGTGCGCGACATCCACAAGCTGCTGGTGAAGGAGTGGAAGCTCGCCGATGACAACAACGACGTCATCGCCTTCGACAAGGACGGCAAGGTCATCTTCGCCCACGAAGGCAAGCTCGACGCCGCGAAGATCAAGGAGCTGATCGAGGCGATCAAGGCGCACTTCTGAAGAGGCGCTGAGCTCCCGTCCGTCAGCGATGGCGGGCGGGGGTCGGTCGTTTGACCGACGGACGATGGGAGGAC
>JBBRUE010000794.1:0-3775 GCA_038248085.1 Myxococcales bacterium
CATCGTGCCGGCCTTCAAGGACGGCGTGGCCCAGGGGTTCAAGCTCTTCTCGATTCGCCCCGACAGCATCTATTCGAAGATCGGCATTCAAAACGGCGACGTGATCAAGCGCATCAACGGCTTCGATCTGAACAGCCCGGAGAAGGCCCTCGAGATCTACAGCAAGCTCAAAGAGTCCTCGCGCATCGACATTGAAGTCGAGCGCAACGGCGCCGCTGTGCGCAAGACCTACAACGTCAAGTGAAGCACCCGATCATGAACCGAACGATCCTCGCGCTGCTGGCCACCTTCTCGCTCGTCGCCGCTGCGCAGCCTGCGCCGCCTCCTCCGCCCGGAGGCGCGGGCGGCACCGCCATCGCCCCCAAGGTCAAAGCCACCTGCGACGAGCAGCGCCGCAAGGGCCGCTACAACATCTATTTCGACAAGGTCGAGATCGAGAAGCTGGTGCAGACGGTGGCCGACGTCACCTGCCGCACCTTCATCCTCCCGGAGAACATTCGCGGGAAGATCTCCATCATCGGCCCCGAGAACGGGAAGGTGGAGGTCAACTCCGAGCAGTTCTACGCCGCGTTCCTCGCCGCGCTCGATTCGAACAGCCTCGCCGTCTACGAGCACGGCAAGTTCATGAAGATCGTGGACAAGCAGCGGGCCAAGCAGTTCCCCATTCCCACGATCACCGACCCGCTCGAGCCGTACACGATGAACGAGCAGATGGTGACGCGCATCTTCAAGGTGAAGAACGTCGAGATCGAGCAACTGCGCGGCGTGCTCCAGCAGCTGGTCACGCCCTCGGGCGACACCATTCCGTTCCAGCCCGACACGATCATCATCAACGACCTCGGCTCGAACATGCACCGCCTCGAGAAGGTGGTGGCGCAGCTCGACGCACGCTCGGCGTCCGACGAGATCCGGGTGATCCAGGTGCAGTACGCCACCGCGCAGGAGATGACCGACAAGATCCAGAAGCTCTTCGAGTCGAAGGGCAACAAGCCGGGGCAGCGGCCGGGCAACATCGCGGCCCCGCCTCCCCCACCCTCGGCCCCCGGCGTGGGCGTGGTGATGCCTCCCGGCACCGGCCCCGAGGGCGCCAGCGGCGCGGCGACGCTCTCGCAGATCATCCCCGACGAGCGCACCAACAAGCTGATCGTCATCGCCAGCCCCGCGGGCTTCGAGCGGATCATGGCCCTGGTGCGTGAGATCGACATCCCGATCTCGGGCGAAGGCCGGATCAACGTCTATTACCTCGAGAACGCCAACGCCGAAGACGTCGCCTCCACCCTGCAGACCCTGGCCCAGGGCACGGCGAACCGCGCCAAGTCGGGCGCCCCGCCCCCGCCGGGCTCTGCGGCGGCCAAGGTGGGCGCCGCCGAGCTGTTCGCCGGGGAAGTGAAGGTCAGCGCCGACAAGGCGACCAACTCGCTGGTGATCATCGCCAGCCAGGCTGACTTC
This sequence comes from Myxococcales bacterium, assembly GCA_038248085.1. GTDB lineage: Bacteria > Myxococcota > Myxococcia > Myxococcales > Myxococcaceae > Archangium_A. The sequence continues at coordinate 1,450 of JBBRUE010000794.1, forward strand.
CGCAGCCTGGTGCGCGTGGTCGAGAAGCTCGACATCCGCCGGCGGCAGGTGTTCGTCGAGGCGGTGATCATGGAGGTCAACCTCGATCGCAACTCGGACCTCGGCATCAACCTGCACGCCGGCCTCCCGGTCACCGACGGCTCAGGCAACACCCTGCCCGTCTTCTTCGGCACCAAGTACGGCAGCGGGTCGGGCCTCCCCCCGTCGCTCTCGTTGGCCAACCTGGTCGGCATGGGCGGCTTCCTCGCCGGCATCCAGGGCCCGGCGATCCCCAACCTCACCATCGGCGGCATCCAGATCCCCGCGTTCGGCATCGTGATCAACGCGATGCAGAAGTCGAGCGACGTCAACGTGCTCTCGACGCCGCACATCCTCACCACCGACAACGAGGAGGCGGAGATCACCGTCGGCCAGAACGTGCCCTTTCAGTCGGGCTTCTCTACCGGCGGGCTCGGTGGCCTCGGTGGCCTGGGCGGTCTGGGTGGCCTCGGCGGCGCGGCCGGTGGACTGGGCGCGCTTGGTGGCCTCGGTGGCCTCGGCGGGCTGGGGGGGTCGCCCATCGGCTCGATCCAGCGGCAGAACGTCGACCTGAAGCTGACGGTCAAGCCGCAGATCAACGACAGCGACTACGTGCGCCTCGTCATCCACGAGCAGATCGAAGAGATCGCCTCGCAGGACGCGGTGCTCGGCCCCACCACTTCCAAGCGCAGCGCGAAGACCACGGTGATCGCCAAGGACCAGGAGACGGTGGTCATCGGCGGCATCATGCAGGACCGGATCGTGGAGTCGGTGTCGAAGACCCCGATCCTGGGCGACATTCCGCTGCTGGGGAACCTCTTCCGCCAGCAGTCGCGCAAGAAGGTGAAGACCAACCTCCTGCTCTTCCTCACCCCGTACATCATCCGCGAGTCGAGCGACTTCCGGCGGATCTTCGAGCGCAAGATGCGCGAGCGGCAGGAGTTCGTGGAGCAGTTCTACGGCGCGTCGACGACCTACGACGTGGCGATCGACTTTCAGCGCAAGTCGGGCCCCCTGACGCGCATGTCGCAGATCATCAACAAGGAAATGAACCGGCTGGAGAACGGCGGCCCGGGCACGGCCGGCGAGAAGGTCATCGCCCCGGCCACGGCCAACACCCCCCCGCTGCCCGAGACGAACGAAGCGCCCCTGCCGGTCCCGGTGAAGGAGCCGAACCCCGAGTCGCTGAAAGTGCAGCCCTCGCCGGAGATCAACTGATGAACGTGGGCGCCGACATTCGAGAGGAGACGCTCACCGAGCGCACGCGCGTCGTGACGCACGGGCCCGCGTACCTCTTCGGCCGCCCGCTGGGCGAGATCCTCATCGAGTCGTTCGGCCTGCCGCGCGAGAAGCTCGAGGAGGCCCTCGCTGCGCAGGTCGACAAGGGCGGGCGGCTGGGCGAGGTGCTGGTGGGCCTCAAGATGGTGACCGACGAACAGGTGACCCGCGCCCTGGGGGCACAGCTCGACCTCGAGTACCTCGACCTCATCTCGTTCGATCACGTCGACGCCGAGCTGGTGAAGAAGGTGCCGATCAACTTCGCCAAGCAGGCGAAGTTCATCCCCCTCAAGCGCGAGGGTGACTTCATCGCCATCGCGGTGGCCGACCCGCTCGACACCGCGGTCGTCGATCACGCGCGCGAGATGCTGGGCGGCGAGGTGCTGACCAAGATCGCGCGCAGCAGCACGATCATCGACGCCATCAACTCGGTCTACGACCGCTCGCTCAACGAGGCCGAGCAGGTCGTCGGCGAGATGGAGGCGCAGGATCTCGACGCCGCCGAGCAGGTGCTGGAGTCCGACCAGGACCTCCTCGACACCGGTGACGAGGCCCCGATCATCCGCCTGGTGAACTCGCTGCTGTTCCGCGCGGCGAAGGAGCGGGCGTCGGACATTCACATCGAGCCGATGGAGCGCGAGCTGGCCGTGCGCTTCCGCATCGATGGCGTGCTGCAGAACATCATCAAGCCGCCCAAGCGCTACCAGAACTCGATCTTGAGCCGCGTGAAGATCATGGCGCAGCTCAACATCGCTGAGAAGCGCCTGCCGCAGGACGGCCGCATTCGCATCAAGCTGGCCGGCCGCGACATCGACATCCGCGTGTCCACCATCCCCACCGTGCACGGCGAGAGCATCGTCATGCGGCTCCTCGACAAGAGCGCGACGCTGCTCGACCTCGCAGAGATCGGGATGAACGCGACGATCTTGAAGGAGATGGACGAGCTGATCCGCCGCTCGCACGGCATCATCCTCGTCACCGGCCCGACCGGCTCTGGCAAGACGACGACGCTCTACGGCGCGCTGTCGCG
>JBBRUE010000795.1:0-3775 GCA_038248085.1 Myxococcales bacterium
GGTGTTCCTGATGTTCAACGAGTTCGTCTCGGCGATCGCCCAGCTTCCCAAGATGACGCAGCTGCTGCCCTTCGAAGCGACGGTCGGCGGCGGCAAGGCCGGCGAGACGCAGGTCGACTACAAGTACGAGCCGACGCCGCAGGCGGTGCTCGAGCAGCTGGTGCCCAAGGCCGTGTCGGTGAAGGTCTACGGCGCGCTCCTCGAGAGCTTCGCGGCCGAGCACGCGGCGCGCATGACGGCGATGGAAAACGCCACGCGCAACGCCGGCGACATGATCGGCGCGCTGACGCTCTATTACAACCGCAGCCGCCAGGCGCAGATCACCAAGGAGCTCGTGGAGATCGTCTCGGGCGCCGAGGCGCTCAAGGGCTAGTCGGTTCTTCGCGTCGCACGAAGTACACGCAGCGCCTCACGGGCTGCAGCGGGTACTTCGGCGGCGTGCCTTCCAGGCACATCAGGAACGTGGAGCGCGGGGTCTTCACCTCGCGCCGGTGCTGGCACTGCTGGCAGAGGCTGTCCGGCACGCGCTCGATCACCGCGGTCGTGTAGCGACCCGCCCTGAAAAAAACGAGCGGGACGAGTCGTCCCCACGACTCGCCCCGCTCAAAACCCACCAACCCCACCTTCGAACCACCTGCGCCGCGACGCCTGCCGGGTTCCCCAACCCGTCGCATCAACGACCCCGTCGGCCCGAAGTTTCCCCCTTTACGCGGCGTTGACGAACGGGCGGGGAAGCCGGGACGAAGCCCCTTCTTCCTGCGCCATTCGTTTGTCCGCATACATCTCGTCATCCGCCCTCGACAGGAGGCGAATCTCATCGTCCCCCGGCGACCAGCTCCCCAGGCCGATCGCCAAACCGTGCCGCCCCAGTCCCAGGCCCGCGAGCGCCGGCATGTGCGCGCGAATTCGATCGACGACCAGCTGCGCCGCGGCGAACTGGGTGTCGGGCAAGAGCACGCCGAACTCGTCGCCGCCCATCCGGCAGACGAGGTCTTCGGCACGGATCAACGTCTCGAGCAGGCGCCCGACGGCGATCAGCGCGGCGTCACCGGCAGCGTGGCCCTGGGTGTCGTTGAGGCGCTTGAAGCCGTTGATGTCGACGCAGATGACGGACAGCGCGCCGCTGGGGTTGCGCTTGAGGCGGCAGAGTTCTTCGTTGAGGCGCTCGCCGAAGCAGCGGCGGTTGCGCAGGCCGGTGAGGGCGTCCCGGTAGGCCAGCGCGGCGAGGCGCTCGTTCTCTTCGCGGAGCCGTTCGATCTCGGCCCGCATGCGCAGCAGCTCGCGGCGCTTGGTGAATTCGACGGTGCTGGCGACTGAGTGAGGCACGCAGCCTGGTAGAGCAACCCGCTTGCCAGCGCACCAAACCTGACGCGCCATGCGCGGATCAGGGACTTGGGGGAGAGCGCGTCAACGCGCTGACGCGAAAAGGTGGCGGATCCCCGGGCAGCATATGAATCACTGTGTCCCCCATGACCCTCGACACCCCGACGTTGGGCGCGATCGCGTTGCGTGACTGGCGCAACGAGCCGGTGCTGGTGGGGAGCGCCTGGGCCCACAAGCCCGCGATTCTCGTGTGGCTGCGTCATTTTGGCTGACTGTTCTGCCGCGAGCAGGCGACCGGGTTCCGGTCGCGCGAGAACGAGCTGAAGGAACTGGGCGTGAACCTGGTGTTCATCGGGAGCGGGAATGCGCTCATGGCCACCGACTTCCGCGAGGCGCTCGCACTCGAGGTGCCGGTGTGGGTAGACCCCAAGCGGGTGACCTACACCCACCTCGGCTTTCATCGGTCCTTCACGATGCTCTTCAACCCGCGGGTGTGGGCCAACGCGGTGCGGGCGGCGCGGGCGGGCTTCCGGCAGGTGAAGACGCAGGGCGACCCGTGGCAGCAGGGGGGCGTGCTGGTGGTGAAGCAAGGCGGCGCGCTGGTCTACGGCTACGCGTCGGCCACCGCAGGAGACCACCCACCGATCGACGTGGTGATGCAGCACGCGCGCACCGCCGCTTCCGGGGCGTGAAGCGACGTGGGAGAAGCCGCGCCCATGAGACTGCTCGCGCTGGTGGTGCCGGGGCTGTGCCTGTTGGGGTGTCCGAAGTCGAAGACGGAGCCGGAGACGCCGCCCTCGGCGCTGGCGGTGAAGAAGGCCGAGCGCGCGTCAGGCAAGGCCGAAGTGGAGTTCTTCGGGACCTGGTCTGCCGGCGAGGTGAAGGCGGTGAAGGTCATGTTCGTGGCGCAGGTCGAGCCGTGCACGCCGGTGCCGGAGAAGCCCACGCGCTTTGGTGAAGCGAAGCTCGACACGGCCGGCCCGCTCTTCGGGGAGTTCTTCATTCCCCAGGGTGCGAAGGGCCACGCCTGCGTCTACGGCTACGACGACGCGGGCCGGGTGGTGGGCGTGGCGGACTCGACGCAGAACCCGATGACCTTCGAGGGGAGCGGCGAGGTGATGTTCGCCAAGCTGGAGTTCACGCTTCGGGCGCGGTGAGCCCGTACTTCTTGAGCTTGTCGTGGAGCGTGGCGCGACCGATGCGGAGCTGACGCGCGACCTCCGACACGTTGCCCTTCGCGGCGTCCATCGCGGCGACGATGAGCCCTCGTTCGGTGGCCTCGAGTTTCTCTTTCAACCCGGCCCCGGTGAGCGGCTCGGCGGCCGCCGTCGACGAAGGGAGCAGCGCGAGATCGATCGACCCGTCCGCGCTGAGGGCGACGGAGCTCTCGATGACGTTCTCCAGCTCGCGCACGTTGCCGGGCCAGGACCAGGCGGTGAGCTTCTCGAGCAGCGGCGGCGTGAGCTGTGCGGAGGGCACGCCGAAGGACTTCGCGGCGCGAGAGAGGAAGTGGCGGGCGAGCGCGGGGATGTCTTCCGGCCGCTCCCGGAGCGCGGGCACGTGGAGGTGGACCACCTTGAGCCGGTAGTAGAGATCTTCACGGAACCGGCCAGCCTTCACCTCGGCGGCGAGATCGCGGTGGGTGGCAGCGACGAGGCGGACGTCGACCTTCACCGGCTTGTCCTCGCCGACCGGCCGCACCTCGCCTTCCTGCAGCACGCGCAGCAGGCGCGCCTGGACCACGGGGCCGAGCTCCCCGACCTCGTCGAGCAACAACGTGCCGCCGTCGGCCTCGCGGAACAGCCCGAGCCGCGCGCGCACTGCGCCCGTGAAGGCGCCCTTGCTATGACCAAAGAGCTCCGCCTCCGCGAGGTCCTCGGTGAGCGAGGCGCAGTTGAAGCGAACGAAGGGCCGGTCGGCGCGCTTGCTGGCGGCGACCAGCGCCTCGGTCACGCGCTCCTTGCCGGTGCCGCTCTCCCCGGTGATGAGGATCGTCACGTCACGCGGGGCGACGCGCGCGACCAGTTCCGCCAGGCGCGACATCGCCGACGAGACGAACACCAGGCTGCGCAGCAGCGTCACCTCGCCCTGGAGCCGGGTGTTCTCCTTCGAGAGCTTCACCGTACCCAGCGCCCGGCGCACCACGGCCAGCACGTCGTCGAGTTCGAAGGGCTTCTTGAAGTAGTCGTACGCGCCCTGCTTCATCGCCTCGACCGCGAGCCGCTCGTCACCGTGGGCGGTGAGGAGAATGACGTGGGGCCGCGGCTCCGCGAGCCGGTGGACCTGCGCGAGGAGCCCCAGGCCGTCGAGCTTCGGCATGCGCACGTCGCTGAGTACGAGATCGATGCCACCCTGCTCGACCATCGACACGCCGATCGCGCCGTCGGCAGCCTCCTGCACCTCGAGGCCCTCGTCTTCGAGCAGGCCCCTGAGGGTGAAGCGCACGCCGGCA
>JBBRUE010000796.1:0-3767 GCA_038248085.1 Myxococcales bacterium
AAGGCGTAGCTGAGCCGGTCGTCGTGAAAGGTCTCGTCGAGGTGGCTGTAGAGCGTCTGCCAAGGCTTGAACTTCGCCGCCGGGAGCAGCCGCAGCGGGTTGTAGTAGCCCAGCGAGTCGGCCGGGTGCGCCATGAAGGTGCCGTAGGCGATGCGGTACTTCTCGCGCGAGCGCAGGAACCAGCGGTCGTACGCCGGCCCCAGCGACGGGTGGAGCCGCTCGACCTCGGCGTGCATCTTCTGCTGGTCCCAGTGCGTGTCGAGGTGGGTGCCGTCCCAGAAGTGCACGCGGGTGTTCTCGGGCAGCCGCACCAGCTTCACGTAGTCTTCGATGCGCAGCCCGGAGCGGCGGAAGATGCGCTCGAGCACCTGAGGCAGCTGCATGATCGAAGGCCCGGTGTCGACCTGGTACTCGCCCTGCTCGCCGAAGGTCAGGCCGCGCATGCGCCCGCCGGGAACCGCTTCCTTCTCCACCACCGTCACCTCGGCGCCCAGCCCCGCGAGGTTGATGGCGGCCGACAGCCCGCCCGGGCCCGCTCCGACGATGATCGTCTTCATGATCACGAAGTAGCGCAGGCTCCCCGGGGGTGCACCTGTTTGTGCAGTGTTTGTCTAATGTTCCCGGTCGAGTCATTTGCCGGGCGCCGGTCAGCGGCGTAGAGCGCGCGCGTGCGCATTCTTTTCGTCTTCGCTCTCTCGACGGCGCTCGTCGCCTGCGGTCCCACCGGTAACACCTGCAGCCAGGCCACGTGCGGGGGCTGCTGTACCTCCGACGGGGTGTGCGCCGAGGGCACGCTCGATACGGCGTGCGGCGCTGCGGGGCTCTTGTGCAACACCTGCAGCGGCGGGCAGGCCTGCACCGACAAGCGGTGCCTCTTTCCCGCACCGATCGACGCGGGCGTGATGACGCCGGTCGACGCGGGCACGCCCATCCGCGCGCCGGTGGAGACGTGGACCTGGGCTGGCTTCCCCGACTCCGCGTGCGGCAACGGGCAGCCCACCGGCCTCGGGGTGAACGTCACCTCGCGCTCGAAGGACGTGTTCGTCTACCTGCAAGGCGGCGGCGCGTGCTGGAGCGGCATCACCTGCGCGCTGGGCGCGGCGGCGAACCTCGGCACGGGCTACGGCGCGGCGAACTTCGCCAGCGAGGGCACGCTGCAGGCCTCGCCCTTCAGCCGCACCATCGCGAATAACCCGTTCAAGGACATGAGCTTCGTCTTCGTGCCGTACTGCACCGGCGACGTGCACGCGGGTGACTCGGTGAAGAACTACGCGGCGGGCGCGCAGGTGCCGGCGAGCACGGTGTTCCACAAGGGCGGCAAGAACATGGACACGTTCCTCCTGCGCCTGAAGGACACCTTCCCCGACGCGGAGCGGGTGTTCGTCGCGGGCTCGAGTGCGGGCGCCTACGGAGCGCAGCTCAACTACGAGAAGGTGCGCGCCACCTGGCCCAACGCCCAGGTGCACCTGCTCGCCGATTGCGGGCAGATGGTGACTCCCAGCGGCACCCTGCTCAGCGAATGGCTCACCGCGTGGAACGTCGCCATCCCTGCCGACTGCGCGGGCTGCACCACCGACTTCTCCAAGTTCCCGAAGTACCTCCACGGCAAGTACCCCGCGGGGCGCTTCGGGCTGCTCGCGTACACCCAGGACGGCACGCTGCGGCAGTTCGCCGGTCTCGACGCCACGACGTTTCAGCAGCGCACGCTGGACCTCGCCACGTCGGCCTATGACTCCACGACGAACGGGAAGTACTTCATCGTCGCGGGCACGAGCCACGTCATGCTCGGCAACTTCTTCACCCTGCAGGGGCCCGGCGGCGTGCCGCTCGTCGACTGGACCGCGCGCCTCGTGCGCGGCGACGCCGCCTGGCAGAGCGTGAAGCCCTGAGCGGAGCGACCCGGCTCACGAGCCGACCCGGACTACGGCGCCGGCTTGAGGCTGACGCACTTGTCGCCGACGTAGGTCGACTCGCACTTCTCGTCGAAGTTGCACCGCCCGCCGCAGGGGATCGGGTCGCACAGGCCGGTCGCTCGGTTGCATGACGTGCCCGGGTTGCAGGGCGTGTAGCAGTCGCCCTCGGCGCGCCGCACTCCTGAGACGCCGACGCCGATCGCGGTGTTCACCGCCGCGTTCACCACCGCGCCGCTCGCGGCCACGCACCCACTGAGCATCGTCACCGCCAGCAACCTGAGCCGCTTCATGGCCGCAGGCGTACTCCCCCCGATGTGAAATTCCAGCCCCGCGCGTTCTGATGAATGCGTGCAGCTTCCAGTGGGTCTCGGTGGTGCTCGACGTGCCCGCCGAGGGCGAGCTGGTGTTCGGCACGCAGACCTCGGTGACCGACCTCGTCGGCCCGTTGCGCGCCCAGGTGCCGTGAGCAGTCAGCTCACGTCTGGTCGAAGTGGTAGCCGCGCTCGCCGTGCACGTGGAGATCGAGCCCGTCCCGCTCCTCGAGCTCGGTGGTGCGCAGGCCAAACACGGCGCCCAGCGCCTTGGCGATGACGAAGGTCCCCACCCCGGCGAAGACGATGGCCACCCCGACGCCGACCGCCTGCTTGCCGAGCTGCGAGAGCCCGCCGGCGACCGGGGTGAAGCACAAGAGCCCGGTCATCAGCGCGCCGAGAATGCCGCCCACGCCATGCACGCCGAACGCGTCGAGGGAGTCGTCGTACTTGAGGCAGGTCTTGAGCTGCACCGCCGCGTAGCAGACGACCGACGCCATCGCGCCGAGCAGGAGCGCCGAGGCGGGGCGAATGTGGCCCGCGGCCGGCGTCACCGCGACGAGCCCGGCGACGATGCCCGAGGCGAGCCCCAGCGAGGTCACCTTCCCGTGGTGCCAGCGCTCGACGAGCATCCACATCAGCCCGGCGGCGGCGGCGGCGGCCTGGGTGGTGGTGAAGGCGAGCCCGGCGATGGCACCAGCCACCGGTGACTCGACCGACACCGCGCTCCCTGCGTTGAAGCCGAACCAGCCGAACCACAACAACCCGGCGCCGGTCAGCGTCAGCACGAGGTTGTTGGGGAGGATCGCTGCGCCGCGCGCGACGTCACGCCGCGGCCCGAGCATCAACGCCAGCACCAGCGCCGAGACGCCGGCCGCGATGTGCACCACCGTGCCGCCCGCGAAGTCGAGCACGCCCAGCTTGAAGAGCCAGCCGTCGGCCGCCCACACCCAGTGCGCCAGCGGGCAGTAGATGAAGGTGCTCCAGATGACGCAGAAGGCGAGGTACGTCTTGAACTTCATGCGCTCGGCCACCGCGCCGCTGATCAACGCCGGGGTGATGATCGCGAACTTCCCCTGGAACATGACGAACACCAGCTCGGGGATGTGCTTGTCGCCGAACATCCGCGTCGGCTCGATGCCCTGCAGCGCGAAGAAGTCCCAGTCCCAACCGAAGACGCCGCCCACCGTCTTGCCGAAGGCGAGCGCGTAGCCGACCAGCACCCACTGCACGCCGATGACGGCCATCGCGACGAAGCTCATCATCATCGTCGTCAGCACGTTCTTCCGCCGCACCATGCCGCCGTAGAAGAGGGCCAGGCCGGGCACCATCAACAGCACCATCGCGGAGCTGGCGAGCATCCAGGCGGTCGATCCGGCGTCGATGGTGGAATTGTTCTGAAGAACAGTTGTCTCCATGCGAGGGCTTAAATCACCGACCTCAGACTTACAGGAGCCCGAAATTAAGGGGTCAGTGGGTACTGAACCGCAGGAGCGGGGTCAGGTCACAAGGTGGGATCACCTCCCCAGAGTGTGGGAAGCAC
>JBBRUE010000797.1:0-3759 GCA_038248085.1 Myxococcales bacterium
AGCGCCTGGTGCTCGAGTTCTTCTTCGGCCAACTCGAGGAAGAGCTTCTTCACCTCGGGGTCCTTCACGCGGTCGATGGCCTGCGAGAAGAACGCGTGGGCCTGCACCTCCGACTGGAGCGCGGTGCGCAGCGCGTCGGCGAGCGTCATGTTCACCCGGGCGCCGTCGAACGAGGGCGCCTCGATGTCGAAGATCTGCTCGATGTGCACTTCGCGCGGCTGGTCACCGAACTTCTTGGTGCGCTCGGCGAGCAACTGCACGCGGTGCTTCTCTTCGATGGTGGTCATCTTCGAGAAGAAGCTGGCCGCGGCGACGGTGTGGTGAATGATCAGCTGGGCGGCGAGCTCTTCGTAGCGGTCGCGCGCCTCCTCTTCGATGAGCACCGCGAGGTCCAGCGCGTCCTTCAAGGACAACGAATCGAAGTCGATTCCACGGGTCGGCATGGGTTTCCCACTCCTCACTTCTGCAGATAGGCGTCGAGCACGCGGGTGCGGGGAACGGCCTTCTTCGCCTGTTCCGCCTGGCGGATCTTGATCAGCCCCTCGTAGGTCGGGGGCGGGTTGGGGTTGCGGTAGAAGACGCCGGTGTACAGCTCGGTGCCGTACGAGCGGGCGAGGTCCATCGCCGCGAGCTGGTTGCCCGAGTCGTGCTTGAGGCTGGTCAGCGACTTCATCTTCAGCTTGTGCGACTTGAGCTGCTGGTCGTCTTCCCCGAACGTCACGCACGGCGACTGGATGTTGATGAACGAGAAGCCGGGGTAGCGGATGGCCTCTTCGATCAGCGCGGTCATGCCGGGCATGTCGGCGGGCGTGGCCTGGGCGACGAAGCCGGCGCCGTAGGCGAGCACGTAGAGCAGCGGGTTGATGGGGTCTTCGATGCTCCCGTAGGGCGAGGTCACGGTCTCGAGCCCGCGCGGCGAGGTCGGCGAGAGCTGGCCCTTGGTGAGCCCGTACACCTGGTTGTCCATCACGATGTACGTGATGTCGGTGTTGCGGCGAATCGCGTGGGCCACGTGGCCACCGCCGATGGAGAAGCCGTCGCCGTCACCGCCCGCGACCACCACCAGCAGCTCGGGGTTGGCGAGCTTCACGCCCTGCGCGATGGGCAGCGAGCGCCCGTGCACGGTGTTGAAGCCGTAGGCGGTGGTGTAGCCGGGAATGCGGCTCGAGCAGCCGATGCCCGAGATGAAGGCCACCTCGTGCGGCGGGCGGCCGATGGCCGACAGCGCGCGGTACAGCCCCTGGAGCACGCCGAAGTCGCCGCAGCCCGGACACCAGATGGGCTTGAGCTCGCTCTTGAAGTCCTTCGCAGCCAACGCGGGCAGGTTCATCACTTCACCTCGGGAGAGAGTTCGGCCAGCCGGGTGACGATCTCCGACGGCTGGAAGGGGTTGGCGCCGTCGCGCAGGAAGGGTTTCACGCCGCGGGGCACGTCGATGAACATGCGCAGCATGCGGTAGAGCTGGCCCTGGTGGGAGAGCTCGACCACCAGCCCGCTCTTCACCGACTCGAAGAAGCCGTTGAAGATGTCCTCGGAGATCGGCCACAGCAGGTAGGGCACCATCAGCTTGGCCTTGAGGCCTGCCTTGAGCGCCAGCGCGTGGGCTTCGCGGCAGACGCCGGCGGTGCTGCCCCAGGCGACGAGCGCGAGCGGCGCGTTGGGGTCGCCGATGATCTCGAAGAGGTCGGTGCGCTTCTTGAGCGGGTCGAGCTTCTTGAACCGCTTGGCGTTCATCTTCGCGTGCATCGTGCCGCTGGCGGTGGGCTCGCCCTTCTCGTTGTGCTCGATGCCCGCGGCCAGGTAGTTGCCGCCCTTGAGACCCGGCTGGCTGATCGGGCTGATGAAGTCGGGGGTGGTGGCGAAGCGCGAGTAGTCGACCAGCTCTGCCTCGCTCGGGCGCCGGCGGTCGATGACCTCCATGTGCTCGGTGTCGATGGGGTCGATGGCCTCCTTGCGCTGGGCGATCTCCTGATCAGACAGGATGATCACCGGCGTCTGGTACTGCTCGGCGATGTTGAACGCCTCGACGGTGACGCGGAAGGTGTCGCTCACGTCGGTCGGGGCCAGCACCGGCCGGAGCACGTCGCCGTGGCCCGAGAACGCCGCCTGGTAGAGGTCGGACTGCTCGGGCTTGGTGGGCAGGCCGGTGGACGGCCCGCCGCGCTGCACGTTGAGCAGCACCAGGGGCAGCTCGGCGATGGTGGCGAGGCCCAGCATCTCGGTCTTGAGGCTCATGCCGGGGCCGCTGGTGGCGGTCATCGACTTGCGACCCGCGAACGACGCGCCGACGGCCGCGCCGATGCCGGCGATCTCGTCTTCGGCCTGGAGCACCGTGCCGCCGTACTTCCAGAGCTCCTTGGTGAGGATCTGCATCACCTCGGTGGAGGGGGTGATGGGGTAGCCACCGAAGAACTGCACGCCGCTGAACAGCGCGGCCGAGGCGCACATCGAGTTGCCGTCGATGAGCAGCTTGGGCGTCTTCGCGGCCGGCGGCGCGATGGTGTGGACCGCCGCGAGCGGGTGCGTCTTGGCGTATTCGATGCCCGACGCGAGCGCGCGCTCGTTGGCCTCGAGCAGGTCGCCGCCCTTGCCGCCGAACTTCTTCTTCAGGCCCCGGGCGATGGCCTCGGAGGGAATGCCGAACCAGCCCGAGAGCAGCCCGAGCACGATGCTGGTCTTCGCCTTGTCGGTGCCGGCGGCCTTCTTCGCCATCTCGCCGATCGGCACGGGCAACATTTCGCTGGGGATGACGCCGCGCCTGGCGAGGGTCTCAGGCGGCGGGCCGGCCTTCTCTTCGTAGATGAAGACGGTGCCCACCGAGAGCGGCAGCTCGGCGCCGAAGCGGAAGAAGTCTTCCCAGTTGAGCGCCACCGCGACGTCGAGCGCGCCGCCCGGGTTGAGGACCTTGTGCGTGCTCAGCCGTACCCGGCAGGAGGACTCGCCCCCGCGGATCTGCGAGCCAAAGCTCTTGGTCATCAGCGCGTGGTAGCCCTCGGACGAGGCCGCTCCGAGCAACGATTCGCCTGCGCTCACCACACCGTCGCCGCCAGACCCAGCCAACCCAACAATCAGATCATCGACCATTTGCCGACCGCTCTCTGCAACTCATGCACCGATCACGCACCTTTGGCGCAGCGCCCCCCATCCATGGAATTCATGGGCTCTCACCGGCGCAGGTCTTGCGCCGAGGCCTCTGGGGACGCAGGTCTTACGCGCGAGAGGAAGAAGCTGCGTCGCGGGTGTGTGGTCGCGCCGGGTGGGACAGGCGTGCGTGGGGCCTCCGTGTGGGAGCGTGGCGTACCCTTGAGGGCAGGCCTGTTTCAGTCTGAACAGGAGCCCGTTTCGCAATGAAATGGTGGGCGCTGATCAGACCCGGGACCAAAGGGTTGGCGGCGGGCTGCGCGATTGCACGTAGGGCCGCCCGTGACCATCCACCCTGAGATTCTGCTCGGCGATGAAGCCGTGGCGCGCGGAGCCATCGACGCGGGCATCAGCGCGGCCTACGCCTACCCGGGAACCCCCTCCACGGAGATCTTCCAGACCGTGCAGGACTACGTGAAGCAGCACCAGCTGCCGGTGCGCGGCCTGTGGTCGACCAACGAGAAGGTCGCGCTCGAGGAGGCGATCGGCGTCTCGTACTGCGGCAAGCGGGCGCTGGTGGCGATGAAGCACGTGGGCCTCAACGTGGCGGCCGACCCCTTCATGAACGTCGCGGTGGCGGGCGCCTGGGGCGGGCTGGTGCTCGCGGTGGCCGACGAC
>JBBRUE010000798.1:0-3741 GCA_038248085.1 Myxococcales bacterium
CACGGTCCACACGAAGAGGACCACCGAGCCGAGCACCAGCATCAGGCTCACGAAGACCCGCAGGACGATGACGCTCATCACGGCCCAATACGCGACGGATGCGCCGAAAGGGGCCGGAGCGCACAAAATGCGCGTTGCGGAACGGCGCGGGGGGGGGCGGGATTGATCTGGGTCATCGGCGGACGGTCGCCGATGCAGACTCCTTGCCAGCGTGTACGGTGTGCGAATGGTTCAGGTTTTGGTGCTGTGTCTGGCTGCGTTGAGTGACGGCGGCACAGATGGCGGGGTCGCGGGTGACGGGGGCGTCGCAGAGACGTGGCGCATGTCGGCGAAGCTGGGCAAGGGACAGCCCTTGCGCGAGGCCCTGGTGGGCGAGCTCAGCCGCGCTGGGGGCGGCGTGGGAGAAACGGCGCTGACCCGGGCCGAAGCCGAAGCCCTGCTCGACGACCCGCGCGCTCAGCTCGTCTACGGCGACAAGACGATCTCCATCGTTTCGCCCTCGATGGTGACGCGGCACCGCCAGGAGCACATCGATCTCATGAAGCGCTTCCTCCAACCGGAGCGCGTGGAGGCCGGCCAGAAGTTCATGCAGGAGAAGGACGCGGTGTTGAGCGCGACCGAGAAGCGCACCGGCGTCGATCGCGAGGTGATCATCGGCATCCTGATGTGGGAATCGAAGCTGGGCACCATCACCGGCGACTACTTCGCGTTCAACGCCCTCGCCTCCCAGGCCTTCTTCATCGACGAGGCGAACGCGGCGGCGCTGGCGAACGCGGCAGAGCAGGCGCTGCTCTCGGGCGGCGCGGTGAAGAAGGGCAAGGGGAAGAAGCCCACCGAGGAGGAGCTGGCGAAGATCGCCGCGGCGAAAGAGGAGGCCGTCAAGAAGCAGCAACAGCGGGTGGAGAGCATCCGCAGCCGGGCCCATAACAACCTCCTGGCGCTCGCGCGGCAGTGCAAGACGCGCGGCATCGACCCGCTCTCGGTGAAGGGCAGCTGGGCCGGCGCGCTGGGGTTTCCCCAGTTCATGCCCGCCAGCCTGCGTTGGGCGGAAGATGGCAACGGCGACGGGAAGATCGATCTCTTCGAGATGGATGACGCCATCGCCTCGGTGGGCCGCTACCTCGCGTCAGCCGGGTTCAAGAAGAGCGCGCGCGACGCGGTCTACAACTACAACCACGAGGCGGCGTACGTGGAGGGCGTGCTCGCCTTCGCCGAGGCCCTCACGGGGAAGACCGACGCCGGCGTTCCCGGGCCAGACGGCGGCTGATGCGGTGCTGACGCACCACCAGGAGCGCCGAGCCGAAGCAGGCCGCGAACAGCACCCAGCCCAGCGCCGGTGACGAGGCCATCGCTCCGAGGCTGGAGAGCCCACAGACGCCGAGTTCCGCGGCCATCAGCCAGCGCAGCCACGAGGGAGAACGCCAGACCGCACGGGGCGTCGGCCGTCCCTGGCACGCCGCGCACAGGCCCGGGCCCCAACTCGGCGCCAGCTTCTCGCACCAGTCACACAGGAAGCCGCCGCACCGCCCGCACGGCGAACGCGCCGGCCGGCCATGCGGTGCGCACGCGCCTTCGCTCACCGAGGCGGTCATCTCAGACGGGCGCGGGCACGAGGCCCGGGCCCCCCGCGGCGGTCCGGCGGTCGGCGCGCAGGCTGGTGACGGTGACCAGCAGCAACGTCACGGTGCTGGCGGGCATGCTGACCGCGGCCGCGACCGGCGACATGAGCCCGAACAGCGCCGCGGTGACCGCCAGCACGTTGTAGCCGAGCGAGATGGTCAGCACGCGGCGCACGACCGTGCGCAGCAGCTGCGCCGCCTCGAGCGCCTCGTGGATCGGCGCCAGGCCTTCGCCCACCAGGAAGAAGTCGCTCTTGGAAGGCATGACCGGGCGATCGATGGCGGGCGTACCCGCGGCGAGCGCCGCCTCGAAGGCCAGGGCGTCGTTGACGCCGTCGCCGATGTAGAGCGAGTCGCTGGCGCCCAGCGCCCTCACCTGCTCCGCCTTCCCCGCGGGGGACAGCCCGCCCAGCGCGCGCTGCGGTTCGAGGCCCAGCGCGCGGGCGAGCGACTCGACCCGCGAGGGCGCGTCACCCGAGAGCAGCCACACCCGGAAGCCCTTCGCCTGGAGCCGGTTGATCTCGTCGCGGGCGTCGGGCCGCAGCACCTCGCGCATGTCGAGCGCAGCCACCACCCGGCCGTCATGCCCCAGGGTCGTCACCCGGCCTGGCTCACCTTGGATCACCCAGTCGGCCCGGCCCAGGCGCCACGTGCCGTCGTCGCGCTTCCATTCCATGCCCCGCCCGGGGTTCTCTTCGATCGCCGCGGAGGCGTCGTACTTCGCCCCCACCACCTCGAGGGCGCGCGCGAGGGCGGCGCTCACCGGGTGGCTGGAGCGCACTGCGAGGTTGTACGCGACGTCGCGCGAGGTGGAGTCGAGGCGCGCCGCGAGGTGCGGGTCGACCAGCTCGAGCCGGCCGAGGGTGAGCGTGCCGGTCTTGTCGAACACCAGCTGCTTCACCTCGGTGAGGCGATCGAGCAGGTCCGTCGCGCGCACGTAGAACCCGCCGCGGCGCAGGCGCGACTGCACCAGCTCGTAGGCGAGGGGAATGGCGATGCCGATGGCGCACGGACAGGTGATCACCAGCAGCGAGACCGCGACGTTCACCGCGCCGTCGATGCCGCGCGGGAGCCACAGCAGGAACCCGAGCGACGAGACTGCGAGCACCGTCACCACCCAGCGCTTCGCCAGCCGGTCCCACAGCTGGTGGTGCTTCGCCTGGCCGGCGCCCTCGCGCGGGGCAGGTTGCCGGAGGAGCGCGACGAGGGCCGACTGCGCGAAGTCCTCCCGCGCCTTGACGTGGACGGCGGTGCGCCCGGCGTTGAAGCTCCCCGCGGGGACGGTGGCGCCGGCCTCGACCCTCCGCGGGGCCGCCTCGCCGGTCATCCAGTCGGTGCTGATCTGCGCCGACGGTTCGAGCAGCGTGGCCTCCACCGGCACCAGGTCGCCGGGGGCGAGGAGGAGCAGATCTCCAGTCACCACCTTCGGCGCCCGCACCGTCTCGAGCGTCGGGCCCACCACGCGCCGCACCAGCAGCCCGTCGGCGCCGTCGTCTTCGAGGAGATAGCGGCGGTTCTTCTCCAGCATGCGCTCCTGGAGGAAGCGGCCGAGCAGCATCAGGGTGATGAAGATGTTGAGCGTGTCGAAGTACGCGAAGTCGCCGCGGCCTCCGCTGGTGAGGAGCTGCACGACCGACATGCCGTAGACGAGGCCGATGCCCATGGCGATGGGCAGGTCGAGGTGCAACATGCGCGAGCGAAGGCCGCGCACCGCCGCCTGGAAGAAGGGCCAGCCGCCGATGAGCACCGTGCCCGTCGAGAGCACGAAGGAGAGCGTGGTGAAGAGCTGGAAGACCTCGGGGTCCTCGGGGGTGAGCCCGAAGTAGAAGCTCACCGAGAAGAGCATCACGTTGATGGCCAACGCCGCGCTGATGCCCAGCCGCACCGGGAGATCGATGCTGCGCTTCGAGCCCTCCTTGCGCGCTGGACCGAACTGGTAGCCGAAGGCCTCGACCTCCTTCACCCAGGCTTCGGGATCGAGCGCGCCCCGCTTCCAGTGCACACGCACCGTGCCGAGCGTCGGGTTGACGGTGATGTCGCCCGACCCCGCGTGGCGCCTGAAGGTCTCGTTCATCAGCCAGACGCAGGCGGCACAGTGAATGCCCTGCACGTCGAGCTGCAG